>BQJV01000324.1 GCA_021604885.1 Acidimicrobiales bacterium | reverse complement strand
AGATGTTGCAGGTGTCAGACACCAGATGTTGCGGTCAGGAGAAGAGCGATTCGACGGCGGAGACGAGGCCGTCGGCTTCCATTTGCGCTTCGGCGTCGGTCTCCGCCTCGACCATCACGCGGATCAGGGGCTCGGTGCCGGAGGGACGGATGAGCACACGACCGCGACCGGCCATGCGGGCGATCGACGCGTCGACGAACGGGGCGAGCGGCGTGTCGACGTCGTCCGGGCGGCTCGCCACCCGGACGTTGCGAAGGACCTGCGGGAGCCGGGTCATGGACGCGCCGGCGAGCTCCGTCAGCGAACGGCCCGTCCGTACCACCACGTCGAGCAGCTGCACTGCGCTGAGCACACCGTCGCCGGTCGAGGCCAGCTCACGGAAGATCACATGGCCCGACTGTTCGCCACCCAGGCTGTAGCCGCCGGCGTCGAGCGCCTCGAGGACGTAGCGGTCGCCGACCTTCGTGTCGATGATGTGGATCCCGGCGGCCTCCATCGACCGACGGAACCCGAGGTTGGTCATGACCGTCACCACGACGGCGTCGCCGGTGAGCACGCCGCGCTCGTGTCGGTCGAGCGCGCACACCGCGATGATCTGATCGCCGTCGACGATCTCGCCGGCCGCATCGACGGCCACCAACCGGTCCGCGTCGCCATCGAAGGCGACACCGAGATCAGCGCCATGGTCGAGCACGGCCGCCTGGAGCGACGCCGGATGGGTCGACCCGCACTCGTCGTTGATGTTGCGTCCGTCCGGGTCGGCGTGGATCACCGTCACGTCGGCGCCGAGGCGCTCAAAGACCGCGCCCGCGACCGTGGAAGCCGCGCCGTTGGCCGCGTCGGCGACCACCCGCAGTCCGACCAGGGAACGTCCGTCGAGGCTGGCGACCACCGCCGCGACATGGCGCTCGACAGCATCGGCGTGGCGGTCGGTGGGGGTGCCCTCGGTCGGCGTGTCGGCGGCCGCGAGAAGCTCGTCGAAGCGCGCCTGGATCCGGTCCTGGACGGCGTCGCCCAACTTGGACCCGCCAGGGGCGAAGAACTTGATCCCGTTGTCGTGCCACGGGTTGTGGCTGGCCGACACCATCGCGCCGGCGACGCCCTCCTCGGCACACCACAGCGCAACCGCAGGCGTCGGCACGACACCGAGGTCGACGGAAGTGCCGCCGGCGGCGTTCACGCCCGCATGGATCGCGGCGGCGAGTGCGGGACCCGACTCGCGGGTGTCCCGGCCGACGACGAAGCCGTCGGCACCGAGGATTTCCGCACCGGCGCGGCCGAGGGCCTCCACCGCTTCGGTGGTCAGGACATCGCGGGCGTCTCCCCGCATGCCGTCGGTGCCGAAGCGCAGGCTCACGGCGTCTCCATCGGCAGGACGGTATCCGCCGACAGCGCTTCGATCAGCGCTTGCTGTACTGCGGAGCCTTGCGGGCCTTCTTGAGGCCGTACTTCTTGGACTCCTTCTTCCGCGGATCGCGGGTGAGGAAGCCGGCTCGCTTCAGTGCTTCACGATGCTCGCCGTCGAGCTCGATCAGTGCGCGGGCGATCCCGAGACGCAGCGCCCCGGCCTGGCCGGTGGTGCCGCCGCCGTGGATCGTGGCGTCGATGTCGTAGGTACCCGCCGTCTCGGTGACCTCCAGCGGGAGAATCGAGTTGTTGCGGTGCGTCTTCGACGGGAAGTACTCGTCGAGGGGGCGACCGTTGACGGTCACGGTGCCGGTGCCGGTGTGCACACGCACCCGGGCGACGGAGCGCTTGCGGCGGCCGGTGGACTGAACGAGCGGAGTGGTCATCGAAGGATTCCTGATCAGGCCCGGGGACGCGCCACGGCGTGGGCGATCTCGAGGGGCTGGGGGTTCTGGGCGGAGTGGGGGTGCGTCGGGCCGGCGTAGACCTTCAGCTTCTTGATCTGGGCACGGCCGAGACGGGTCTTGGGGATCATGCCCTTGATCGTGTCGATCAGCGCCTGCTCGGGCTTGCGAGCCATCTTCTGCGCATAGGTCTCGCTCTTGAGGCCGCCCGGGTAACCGCTGTGGCGGTGGACGAGCTTCTTCTCCGCCTTGCCCGCGGTGAGCACGATCTTGTCGGCGTTGACGATGATCACGTGATCGCCGGTGTCGAGGTGCGGGGTGTAGGTGGCCTTGTGCTTGCCGCGCAGGATGTTGGCGACTTCGGTTGCGAGCCGGCCGAGGACGAGGCCTTCGGCATCGACGACGTGCCAGGAGCGTTCGATCTCGCTGCGCTTGACTGAGGTGGTGGACACTGGTGTCTCCGAGAAACTTCTGATCCGAATGATCGGATAGGACCGTTCAAGGCTACGGGGGAGATGTGGCAACGCCAAACGCCACGGGCGGGAACTTCGCGCGTGGTGACAGGGTAGGAGAGATATGCGCACTCACCTGCCGACGTTCCCGCTCCTCCTTGCGCTCCTGCTCGCCTCCTGCGGCGACGCGGTCGACACCGAGACCGCCGATCCGGGCGACACCACTGCGCCGGTGGCCTTCACGTGCCCGGTCACCATTCCGCCCGACCCCGGCCACACGCCGACGAGCGACCATCCACCGACACCGGCGCTCCACGACGACACGGTCTGGTACGGCACCGACACGCTGTGGACGGTCATCCCCGTCGACGGCTCGCACCTGCCTCGCAAGGGCGTCTGGTGGTCGGCCGACTTCGATGTGAACGAGGACGAGACGCCGCCGCTCGCCGTCTCCTACCGACAGCTCGATGGCGACGGGGTCGTGGAGTATCCGGCGCCGGGAACGAACGCCTACACACCCGAGGACGGCTGGTTCATGATGAACGGCATCGATCCCGACGATCCCGGCTGCTGGGAGGTCACCGCGACCTACGGCGGTGCGACGGTCACCTACGTCTACGAGAAGTCGTAGAGCGCGTCCCACAGAACGAGGCCGTGGCCCGGAGCCGGGCTGAGAACGAAGCTGCGGTCCTCCGCCTCCAGCGCGGTCGCCATGAAGCTCGGATCGCGCCGGCCCCGCCCGATCTCCACCATCAGGCCGGCGAGACTACGCACCATCGAATGCGTGAATGCGTTGGCAGTCACCTCGAAGACCGTCTGGTCCCGGTCGAGGAACCACTCCGCCGAGTGCATGCGTCGGTAGAAGGACTCGTCCGGCCGGGACTTGTTCTTCTTGGAGAACGTGGTGAAGTCGTGGCCGCCCACGATCATCGCCGCGGCCTCGTTCATCGCGTCGAGGTCGAGCGGCTCGCGCACGTGCCACGTGGTGTGGCGGGTGAGCGGGTCGGGCACGGGATGGTTGTAGACGTGGTAGCGGTAGGTCCGACCCGTGCAGGAGAGGCGGGCATCGAAGGTCGGGTCGGTCGCCTCGACGTCCTGGAACGTCATCTCCGGGCCGAGCGTGCGGTTGAGTGACCGACCGAGCAACGCTCCGTCGAAGTGCTCGGCGTCGGCGTCGAACGTGATCATCTGCCGCCGGGCGTGCACGCCGCGATCGGTGCGCCCCGCGCAGTTCAGCTTGACGGGATGGCGCAGCACGCGAGCCACGGTCTCCTCCAGCACCCCTTCGATGGTCCGGACGTCGGTGTTCTTGGCGAAACCCGAGAAGCCCGCGCCGTCGTACGCCATCCACATGCGGACGCGGACCATCCCCTCGGGTGGGGGCAGCGCGACACGGGGTTCCATCGTGACCACGAGCGCGATCCTACGGTCGCCCGAGGTCAGGTCGGCTGAGGATGCAGGGAGCGTGCGGCCGTGCGGAAGCGCTCGGCCCGCTCGTCATCGCCGAGCGCTTCCGCGATGTCCGCGGCATGGGCGTAGACGACGGGGTCGACGAGACCGGACGCCAGTGCGGTGCGAATGGCATCGTCGGCGGCTGCCGCGTCACCCGTCGCGAGCAGCGCCTGGGCGAGCAGATCCCACGCATACGCATCCTGGCGCTCGTCGACATCCTGGCGAGCGAGCAGCAATGCGGTCCGGGGGTCGTGGTCGAGCAGGAAGCCGGCGACGTGGCGCCGTTCGGCCGGCTGGTCCTCGATCGTCGTCTCGGCTGCGGCGAGCGCGATCGCGAGCTGTTCCGCAGCGCCGGCATCGTCACCTGCGTCGGCCAGCAGGCGGCTGAGCGCCCCGTGCAGATCGGCCGGGCCGCCGCCGTCGACGAGGCCGACCAGGATCTCGATGGCCTCGTCGGTGCGGCCCTGGATTTCGCGGACGCGAACCAGCAGTTCCAGCGCACCACCGTGCGTCGGTTCGATCTGGATCGCGCGTTCGAGCGCCGTTCCGGCGCCGTCGATCTGCCCGACCTTCTCGAGATTGCTCGCCAACTGGAACCAGTAGAACGCAGCGTCGTGGCGGCGGAGAGGGACGTCCGCGGCGAGCTCGAGCGCCTCGATCGAGAGATCGATCGCACGCTGCGGTTCGCCTGCGAGGAAGGCGGCGCGGCTCAGCCGACTGA
>BQJV01000323.1 GCA_021604885.1 Acidimicrobiales bacterium | reverse complement strand
GACGCGCCTCACCTCGGCGCTCTCGTCACTCGTGATCGGCGCCGTGCCGATCGAGCGCAGCAAGGTGAGCCGCCGCTCCGCGGATCAGGCCGCCGAGCTCATCGACGACGGCTGGTCGCTGCTGCTGTTCCCCGAGGGTGGACGCAGCCCGGACGGCTGGGGCCAGCCGTTCCGCGGCGGCGCGGCCTACCTCGCGGCGAAGACCGGACGTCCGGTCGTGCCGATCCATCTCGAGGGAACCGGGCGGATCCTCCGCAAGGGCAGGTCGCTCCCCCAGCTGTCGACGACCTCGGTCACCTTCGGACGGCCGCTCCTCCCCCGCGAGGACGAGAACGCGGCCCGCTTCGCCACCCGGCTCGAGGCCGAGGTCGCGGCGTTGGCCGACGAGGCGTCGACCGATTGGTACCGGGCGCGGATGCGGGCGCATTCGGGCGACAGCCCCGGCCTCACCGGGCCCAGCACCGGTGCGTGGCGCCGCTCCTGGGCGCTGGGCGACGGCAGTCGATCGGCGAAGCGTCGAGCCCGGCGCTGGCCCGAGATCTAGCTCGGCCGGCCCTCAGTCGGCAACGAGCCGGTACGACCCGACGAGCGTCGCAGGCTGCGGGTCCGGTCCTTCGCCCTCCGCGCAGCGCTCGGGCAGCGTCTCGGTGAACCGTGCGAACGCGGCCGTGGCGGTCAGGGGATTCTCCTCGCCTTCCACGTCGGCGATGTGGACGAACGTGCCGTCGGCGAGCCGGAACGTCGCGTAGCGCAGTCCGCCGGGATCCGCTTCGTGGAGTTCGGCGAACACCTCCTCGACGAGCGCCTGGTTGGCGTCGGCGTGGTCCTCGGTCGTGCGATAGCGGACAATGATCTGGGGCATGACGGGTCCTCTCTGGTTTCGATTTTGGCTTCGATCACATCACCATTGGTAACGTATTCGTTACCGTAACGGAATAGTGACCGATGTCCAACCCCGCTAGCCTGCATGCATGGCCGAGCCAGCTCCGCGACTTCCCCGCCTCGACGCCGATCCGTTCGACGCACTCGGCGACGCCAACCGACGCGCCGTGCTCGAACTCGTCGCCGCCGGGGGCCGTTCCGTGCAGAACATCGCCGATGAGCTCCCCATCAGTCGGCCGGCGGTCTCGCGCCATCTCCGCATCCTGCGTGACGCCGGATTCGTGACCGACCGGCCCGACGGCACGCGCCGCATCTACTCCCTGGCCGACGAGGGACCGACCGCGATCCGCGCCTACCTGGCCGACATGTGGGGGGACGCGATCAGCCGCTTCGCCCTCGTGGCCGAGAACACCCGGCCCCCGAGCGGCGAGCGATGAGCGCCGACGCCGATGACCTCACACCGATCGAGGTCGTGCAGGTCGTCGCCGTCCCGATCGAGCACGCCTACGAGGTCTTCGTCCATCGAATCGACCTCTGGTGGCCCCGCGGCCACCTCGCCGGAGGAGAGAACGCGACACCCGTGATCGAAGCGGCCGTCGGCGGTCGGATCTTCGAACGCGGCGAGGACGGCAGAGAGATCGAATGGGGTGTCGTGACCGAGTACGAGCCTCCCCACCGACTGAGCTTCTCGTGGCACATCGGCGCAACGGCCGCCGAGGCGACACAGGTCGAGGTGCAGTTCGAGGACGGTGGTGACGACACCACCACGCTGCACCTCGTCCACAGCGGATGGGACCGACTCGGCGCCGCCGCGGCGCCTCGCCGCACCGGCAACCTCGCGGGATGGGCCGATGTCATCCCGGCCTACGTCGGCCACATCACCTCGTCTCGAGGCTGACCGACACTCCCTCTCGGTCCGCGCATCGACACTCGACTAGAACACGTCCATGCGCTTCTCTCTCGCCGAGTCGATGATCGAACCGACCATGTACGCGCCGCTCGTGCAGGCGGCCGAAGCCGCCGGCTACGACTCGTTCGTCGTGCCGGACTCCATCTGTTATCCGCGGGACGGGGAAAGCACCTACCCCTACAACGCCGACGGCACGCGTGAGTTCCTCGAGGGCAAGCCCTTCATCGAGCCGTTCTCACTGATCCCGGCACTCGCGGCGATCACCGAGCGGCTCCGCTTCACGACGTTCGTGGTCAAGCTGCCGGTCCGCAATCCCGTGCTGGTGGCGAAGCAGGTGACCTCCGTCGGCGTGATCACCGGCGGTCGGTTCGGCTTCGGCGTCGGCACCAGCCCATGGCGTGAGGACTACGACATCACCCAGGTGCCGTGGGAACGCCGCGGCGTCCGAATGGACGAATGCATCGAGATCATCAACGGTCTCCAGACGGGCGACCACTTCGGCTACGACGGCGAGTTCTACGAGTTCCCACCCTGTCAGCTGTGCCCCGTCCCCGAACAGAGGGTGCCGATCCTCGTCGGCGGCCACTCGAAGATGGCCCTCGCACGCGCCGGTCGGCTCGGCGACGGGTGGATGCACGCCGGCGGCGAGGCCGGCGAGCTCGAACGGATGATGGCGACCGTCAACCAGCACCGCGTCGACGCGGGACGCGCCGACGAACCCTTCGAGGTGCACGCGATCAGCATCGACGCCTACTCCCCCGACGGCATCGAGCGGCTCGAAGCGGCCGGGGTCACCGACGTGATCGTCGGGTTCCGCGACGCGTACCAGCCCGGGCCGGATCCACAGACGCTCGACGAGAAGGTCGGCGCGCTCCAGTGGTACGCCGACGAGGTCATCAGCAAGTTCCGCTGACCGGACGCGCTCAGCCGGCGTCGTCGATGCCGAGCTGCACGCGGCAATCCACGATCAACGCACTGCGCTGCACGACATCCTCGAACACCTCGGCGGCGTCGTCGCGTCCCTCCAGCATCGTCTCGAGGCACTGGCCGACGGCGAACTCCAGGCCTTCGTCGACGAGCCGGGCGACACCGTGTTCGACCACATCGTCACCCGCAGCCATCTCCGCCGCTACGGCCGCTTCGTCGAGCGGCGGACGCCCGATCACCACCGGACCGTTGAGGGCCATCGCGGGCGCGCACTGGGCCGACGTGCTCGCCAGCAGACGCAGCTCGTCCGCCGTGAGGTCGACCTCCAGCCCCGACACCTTGGCGAGATCGATGTCGCCGCCGACATTGTCGACGATGCAGACCGCCCGCGCCCGGGCGACACCGTCGAGCACCATCACCTCGACCGCTTCCTCGGGCCCGAGCGTGGTCGAGCGGCCGCACGAGGACGCGACGAGACCCACGAGGATGCAGACGGGCAGGGCGAACGACGCCGGGAAACGGCTCACATGGAGCCGTCGGCAGTCAGTCCACCAATCTCAAGCCTGCGGGCGATTCTCCGGTGCCGACACTCGGCAGGTCCACGGAGAAGACCGTGAGGTGACCGGGGTAGACGTGTTCGCTCATGAGCACCGCGGTGCCGGTGTCGCTGCGGGTGATGCGCTCGCAGACGAGGACCGGCGAGCCCAGCGGCACGCCCAACAGGTCGGCGTCGGCCTCTGACGCGGCCCCCGCCCCGATGGTCTGCTCGGCCCCGCGCACCCGCACGCCGAGGATCTCGTAGAACGGCCGGGCCTCGACGTCGCGACGCGAGAACCGGGAGCCGAGCCCCTCGGGACACCACACCGTGACGCGGGCGAAGGGCTCGCCGTCGGCCAGGTTGACGCGACGCACTTCGAGGACGCGATCCTCACCCAGGACCGCGGCGACCCGCGGCGGTGCGTCGATGAACGCGAAGTCCAGGATTCGCCGCGTCGACACGGCACCGGATGCTGCAAGCTGCTGCTCCACCGTGTCGAGCTCGGCGATCGGCTGGCGAACGGGATCGCCGGCGACGAACCAGCCCAGCCCCTGACGGGAGTCGATCAGGCCACTGTCGCGAAGCTGTTCGAGCGCCCGTCGCACCGTCACGCGGCTCACGGAGAACTCCGCGGAGAGGTTCGACTCGGACGGAAGCAGCCGCCCGGCCGTGTAGCCGCCCTCGTCGATGCGGGTCCGCAGCTCGTCGGCGATCAGTTGGTAGCGCGGCGTCCGCATGCAATCCCGTACTTGTCTTGTACTTGTCTGGTTCTATCCGATAGGGTACCCAGTATGGCAGTCGCAGCAAGTACACCCATCGAACTCATCAACGGCGTCTACGCCACGCTGGACGAGCGCATCGGCGCCGCCCGTGAGCGTTTCGGTCGACCCCTCACCCTGGCCGAGAAGATCCTCATCAACCATCTCGACCGTCCGGACCAGGAGCTGGAGCGGGGCGAGAGCTATGTGGACCTGCGACCCGACCGCGTCGCGATGCAGGATGCCACCGCCCAGATGGCGTGGCTCCAGTTCATGACCGCCGGCCTCGACGAGGTCGCGGTGCCCACCACGACCCACTGCGATCACCTGATCCAGGCCCGGGTCGATGGCAAGAAGGACCTCCTGACCGCAATCGACACCAACGAGGAGGTCTACGACTTCCTCGAGTCGGTCTCCGCCCG
>BQJV01000322.1 GCA_021604885.1 Acidimicrobiales bacterium | reverse complement strand
GCTTCCGGTGGAACAGCGGTCGGTGGTGGTGCTGCGGTACCTCCTCGACTGGTCCGAATTCCAAACCGCCGAGGCGCTCGACATCGCGCCCGGCACCGTCAAGAGCCGCCTGAGCCGAGCCCTCGAGAAGCTCGCGTCCCTCCTTGGAGACCCCCATGAGTCATGACGACGAACTCCGGTCCCGGATCGGCCGCCTGGCCGAGTCCCGCGACATCGCCCCCCTGACCGCCGACGAGGTGATCGCCCGACGCGCCGCCGGCGTGAACCGTCAGCGGTTCCTGGCCGTGGCCGCCGTGGTGCTGTTGATCCTCGGCGTCGCCGGTGTGGTCGCGTTCCTGTCGAGTGACGATCCCGACGTCAGTGTCGCGTCGCCGGAGGGTGACGACGGCTCGATCGTCCAGGGTGTCGAGTCGCTCGGTGACGATCCCGCGACCCCCGGCAACGGCGACACCCAGCCGGTCACCACCACCGTGGCGCCCCCCGCCACGGGCAACGAGACCGACGCGATCGGCAGCGCGAGCGACGTCGGCGTGGATTGGGGCGGTGGCGACTGGGTCGTCGCGTGGGGCGACGGCTTCCTCAGCTTCGCCCAGGTCTTCGAGCCGAGCGATCTCACCCTGGAGGAGCTGTTCCCGGACATCCGCGACCTGTTCCCGGCCGAGATCGTCGAGGTCGTCGAGGCGTCGGGCGCGGTCACGCTGGAGGAGCAGATCGACGCCGTGACCGAGGCGGGTCTGCTCGAGGAGGCCACGGCGATCTTCACCGAGCATCCCGACCTCCTGGACGCGTTCAACCAGGTGCAGAGTGGCGGCACATACCGGACCGTCGCCCAGGTCTCGCCCGACGGTGAGACGTGGACCGACCTGCCCGACTTCGGCTTCCCGTCGGGCAACGACTTCGCCCAGCAGGTGGTGTCGGACGGCACCCATCTGGTCGTCGTGGACCAGACCTGGACCGACGACGGCGGCACGGCGATCAGCGTGGCACAGACCACCGATCTCGAGACGTGGACCGTCACCGAGATCCCGCTGGCGGCCGACACGGGGCCGCCCCACGTCACCGTCGACGTCTGGGCAGGCGGTCTCGCCATCGGCGCCGACGGGTGGTATCTGACGGTGAACGAGAACACCTATGTCGACCTGTGGTCGCTCGTGCCCGAGTGGGTGTTCGACGAGATCGGTGACCGGGGCTACGGCTTCGAGGCGACCGCCGCGGGCATCGAGGTCGTGATCTACGACGACATCTGGGCCGTGGACTTCGAGGGCGGCGGCGTCGGCGTCGACGAGGTGCCCACCACCACGCTCGCCCCGCCGGAAAGAGGCCTCGAGGTCGAGGCCCCCGAGCCGCCGCCGTTCGAGGAGCCGGAGGTGCTGCTCACGGTCTCGTGGGACGAGCTGCCGCTCACCTTCGAGGAGTACCAGGAGCAACAGTTCGAATCGGGCGGCGCCGTCGCCTGGCTCGGATCGTTCGACGGCGCTCTCAGCCAGGCGACCGTTCCCGATGAGGCGGCCGACGGCTGCTGCTCGGTCATCGGCACCGACGCCGGCTTCCTTGCCCAGAGCTGGCACGAGGACGGACCCACTGTCTTCTTCTCGCCCGATGGTATGTCCTGGTCGCCGGTGACCCTGCCGGCCGGCATCGGCTGGATCAACGCCCTCGCCGCCGTCGAGGGCGGCGTGGTGCTCATCGACGAGTCGTCGGGGGTCTGGCGTGGTGACGCCGACGGATCCGGCTGGCAGGCCGTGACGGTCGACGGGCTGCCGGAGAACGCGAGCATCTGGCTCCGCCCCTCCAGCGGCCGCGGCGTGGCGACGATTCTCGACGCGGCAACCTACGACTGGGAGCCCCAGGAGGCCACGTACGAGGCCGTCATCGAGCACGACGGCTTCGAGATCGTGATCGAGAACAACACGGACGGGTCCGGCTTCGTGACGATCACCGAGATCGCGACCGGCGTGGTCGTGCTCGACGAGTTCGTGGAGGAGACGGGCAACGACGACGCACCCTCGTTCGTGTTGACCGACGAGGACGCCGGCACGTTCACGTTCCTCGACGCCGACGACGAGGTGATCGTGGTCGTGCCGATCGAAGCGATCGTGAACACGGTGTCCGACGCCGAGGACGCAGCTCGGGAGTTCGAGGGCGACGCCATTGCGGAACCCGACCTGTACGTGCCGGATGCCTGGCTCATCGCGAGCCGCGACGGGCTGACCTGGCACGTCGAGGATCTCTCGGACGATCCGGCGGACGGCTTCTTCGGGCAGGCCGCGATCAACGGGGACACGGTCGTCCTGCGCACGTGGAACGGCGACTGGCACACATTCGACATCCGGTGACGCCATTGCCCCGAGCGACGCCGCACATGCGATGCTGAGCGGGTGATCGCGGTCAAGCTCCTCGTCGGTGTCGTGAGCGCGCTCCTGGCGCTCGCGACACTCGGCTCCGCGATCCGCACCGTGGTGGTGCCACGGGGCGAACAGACCTTCGTCGCCCGGCTCGCGGTGCTGCCGATGCGGCGACTGTTCGTGCTCGCCGCACGCCGCTTCTCCGATCCGCTTCGCCGCGACGCCGTGAAGGCCCGCTTCGGCCCCACCGCGCTGATGCTGTTCCCGTTCGTGTGGGCGGTCGGCGTCATCCTCGGGTGCTCCGGACTCTTCTGGGCGCTCGGCGTCGAGCCCTACCGGGACGCGCTGGTGTTGTCCGGGTCGTCGCTCACGACGCTGGGGTTCCGCAGCACGAACGACCTCCCGACCCTGACGGTGGCGATCATCGAGGGCATCGTGGGGCTCGGCCTGGTCGCCCTGCTCATCAGCTTCCTCCCGACCATCTATGGCGCGTTCTCCCGACGCGAGACCGCGGTGGCGAAGCTCCACCTGCGGGCCACCGATGCGACCGGGGCCGCGAGCCCCGCTGCCTTGCTCGCCCGCCGCCACGCGATCGACTCGCTCGACGAGATGGCGCCGATGTGGGACGAGTGGGAGGACTGGTTCGTCGAGGTGGAGGAGACGCACACGTCGTTCCCGATCCTGGTCTTCTTCCGGTCGCCGGTGCCCGAGCGGTCCTGGGTCGCGGGTGCCGGCATCGCGCTCGACGCGGCGGCGCTGTACTGCTCGTTGCTGGCGCTCCCGCGCGAACCGCGGGCAATGCTCATGATGCGCACCGGCACGCTCTCGCTCCGGCGGGTGTGCGAGTACTTCGGCTTCCCCTACGACGCGAACCCGTCGCCGTCCGATCCGATCGGCATCGGCCGGGCCGACTTCGACGAGGTCGTCGCCCAGTTCCGTGCATTGGGATTGCCGTTGGTCGACGACCTGGACCAGGCGTGGGTGGACTATGCAGGGTGGCGGGTGAACTACGACGTGCCGCTCCGGTCGCTGGCCACGTTCGTGGACGCGCCGGCGACCGCCTGGGCGACTGACCGCCCAATCGAGCTCGCTCGTCCCCGCCTCATCCGGCGGCGGAGCTGAGCGGCCGGCGATGACCGTCGACATCGGCTCGCTCGCAACAGTGCTCGTGGTCGTGGGTGGCATCGGCGCCGCGGCGCTGGCGATCGGTGGATCGCTGCGCGCCGCCCGGGTCGCCCTGCTCGTGACGACGTTCGCGTCCGGAGTGGCCGTCGTGTGCCTCGCGGTCTTGCTTCTCGAATCCGACCTGTCGATCGCGTATGTGGTCGACCACTCACGGGAGACCAGCCGGTCCTTCTACCGACTCTCGGGACTGTGGGCCGGCATGGGCGGGTCGCTGCTGCTGTGGACGGCCATGCTCGCGACGTTCGTCACCCTGACTGCGCCGCGTCTCACCGGGCGCACCGCCGTCGCCGTCGGCGGCGTCGTCATCGCCGTGCCCGCCGCATTGGTGCTGGTCGCGGCCGACCCGTTCGAGCGCCTGCCGATCCCCGCCGTGCAGGGGCGCGGGCTCACGCCGATTCTCGAACACCCCGTCATGCTCATCCATCCGCCCGTGCTCTACGCCGGCCTGCTCGCGACCGTCGTACCGTTCCTGCTCGCACTGGACCGCCCCGCCCCGACCGGATTGCCCGGCCGACGGGTCCTGCGCCTTGCCGCGTTGATGCTCGGCACGGGCCTCGTCCTCGGGGCGAACTGGGCCTATGTCGAGCTGGGTTGGGGCGGCTACTGGGCGTGGGACCCGGTCGAGAACGCTGCCCTGCTCCCTTGGATCGCCCTGCTCATCGCGCTCCACGGCGACCGGGCGCGGTGGCGTTCACCCCGGGCGACGACGGCGCTGGCGATGGCGCCCTTCGCGGTGATGGTCGTGGGCGCGTGGGTCTCGCGGGCCGGTCTGACGGGCTCGGTCCACGCGTTCGCACAGACGCCCGGGGTCGGCCGCGGCTTCGCGACGATGGCGGCGGTCGTCTCGGTCGCCACGGCGATGGTCGTGCTCCGCCGGCCCACCTCGGGCATCGCGCCCCGTCGCCCG
>BQJV01000321.1 GCA_021604885.1 Acidimicrobiales bacterium | reverse complement strand
CCGAGCCGACGAGACCGGGATGGTCGCCGTCGACGCCGGAGTCGATGACCGCCACGACCTTCCCCTCGCCGGTGGTGCCCGCGGCGTGGAGCGCGGTGGCACCGATCGTCGCGGTCGATTCGTCGAGCAGCAGACGGAGGTCCTCACGGGCCGGCCGGATCGACTCGACGACCGCCGACGCCTCCAGCGCGGCGAACGCCTCGGGCGTCACGTCGGCCGCAAGGATGTCCAGATCGTCGAGCGCCCCGGTTGCCTCGAGTCCGTCCACTTCCAGCTCGAGCAGCCCCGCGATCGTCGGCGCGTCGCCCGGCACGCCGAGGTCGACGAGTTCGACGATCACCGCGGTCGGCGCCTCGTCGAGGACGACCGGATCATCGGCGCCTGCCGGCGCGCCGAACGCCACCACGAGGGTGATCGTGAAGCCGATGGAGAGAAGAAGTCGATGCCGCACAATGGGTTCCGCCGGGGATTGGTTCTTCCCGTCCATCGGCAGCAGCGCCGCGAACCTGACGCTCTCGGGAGGCGGTGATGGCCGTGGAGCGCAACAATCTCGTAACATATGCCTTTCCTGGAGCGGGCGGTCCGCCGATGGGACTTTACGATGAGCCGTCTGCCACTCCGCCGAGTACTCAGCGCCGCGATGGTCGCGTCGATTCTCGCGACCGCCGCCGCCCCCGCGGGCGCCGACGAGGGTCCGAATGAACCCACGATCACGTTCCGCCACGGCGGGTTCGGCCACGGCGTCGGCATGTCCCAGTACGGGGCGCTCGCCCGCGCGGAAGCCGGCCACAGCCACGAGGACATCCTCGGCTTCTATTACGAGGGGGCGACGCTCGGGTCGCTGTCCGACTTCGCACAGTTCGACGATGGTGACGGCCTCGACGTGCTGATCGAGAACGGCTCGGGCGGCAACACACACGGCGGCAAGGTCAGCGTCTCGCAGCCCTACATCAACGGCAGCTATCAGGACGGATGGGAGCTCGAGGTCCACGTCGGGGGCGACCTCCTGACCACCTCGACCGAGTCCGTCGAGGCGTCGTTCGACGGCACGACATGGTCGGCGACGATCGATGATGACGACGACGCGGATACCGCACGCGTCGAGCTGTGCGACGAGACCTGCACCGGGCCGCTCGAGTTCGCCCTCGTCGGGGGCACGCACGTCGTGCTCGAACCCGGAGAGGACACCGACCCCAACCTCGGCAACGGAAGCGGTGCCTACGGCGGCGGCCGGATCATTCTCGTGCCCGGTGAGCACGACTCGGACTGCGGGTCCGGCACGCGGTTCTGCGTGATCCACGGCGATCTCGACTTCCAGGACTATCTCGTCGGACTCGCCGAGATCCCGACGTCGTGGCCGGCGGAGGCCCAAGCCGCCCAGGCCGTCGCAGGACGCAGCTACGCCGCCGCCGCGATCATCAATCGCGCCCATCTCGGCCGCCCGTGGGACATCGTCGACTCGACGAAGGACCAGCACTACACGGGCTACGACCGGATACTCCAGGGTTGCGGCAACTGGTGCGCCGGCGTCGCGCTCTCCGACGACCAGCTCCTCGTGCACAACGGCGCGATCGCTCAGGCGTTCTACTCGTCGTCGAACGGCGGCCACACCACCAAGCCGAGCGACGTCTGGAACGGTGGCAGCGATCTGGCCTACCTGCCGTCGAAACCCGATCCGTTCGACGGTCACTCGAGCAACCCGAACCGATGGCAGGAGACGACCTGGACGGTCGAACGGGTGTCCCGCTACCTCAACGAGTATTCGGACCCGGTCGAGGGCGACCAGCTCCATGTCGGCACCGTGCGCGACATCGAGATCACCGGCGCCCCCGAATCGGGTTGGATCAACTTCGCGGAGGTGACCATCGTCGGCACGGAGAAGACGACCGTCGTGTCGACCGGACCCGACTCCACCGGCTCCCCCTACGGCTACCGGTTCTGGTACGCCCTCAACGAGGGATGCAAGGCGGACCCCGGCTGTTCGGGCCGGTTCGCGGGCCCACGGATGGAGATCGACGAGATCGTCAACTTCGTCGACGTCGACCCCGAGGACTTCTTCTACGAACCCGTCCAGTGGATGGTCACCGAGCAGCTCACCACCGGGATCAGCTCGGACCTGTTCGGCCCGCACGACGACAACAGCCGCGCCCACATCGCCACCTTCGTGTGGCGGTTCGCCGGTGAGCCGCCGGCGCCGGAGCCGTCGATCTTCGCCGACATCGAGCCCAAGTCGTTCTACGAGACTGCGGTCGGATGGATGGCGTTCACGGGGATCACCACCGGGACCTCGGATGCGGCGTTCTCGCCGCACTCGATCGTCACCCGCGGCGAGGCTGCGACGTTCCTGTGGCGCCTCGCGGGCGAGCCCGCGTCGGACCAGGCCCACGACTTCGTCGACGTGGCCGACAACCGCTTCTACACCGAGGCGGTGCGTTGGATGGTCGAGCACGAGATCACGACGGGCACCTCCCCCACCACGTTCGAACCCGACAAGGTGCTCACCCGCGGCGAGATCGCGACCTTCCTGTGGCGTCTCGCCGGCAAGCCCGAAGCGTTCGCCGACGGGGTCGATCTCCCGCCTGCCATGCGGGTGGGCTGAATCAGTCCGCGGGGAGCGGCCGGCCGGCGAGCTCGTAGGTCCACGCCGTCAGGTCGTCGACCGGGTCGCCGCACCACGCCAACATGCGGTCCCGACCGTCGTCGTGGCGGGCCTGCGCCCCGGGCAGGTCGGCCACCAGCGCATCGAGTGCGGCGAAGAACGCCGCTTCGTCGTCGAGCAGGAACGCCTGGGTGAGACCCCACCGCTCCTCGAGCTCGACCTGATACGGATGCCGGCCCGCCCAGGTGTTGAAGCGGATCGACGGTGTGCCGATCACTCCCGCTTCCGAGCAGACGGTCTGGCTGTCACCGACGACGATGTCAGCGGCGGCGAGCACGTGGTGGAAACGTTCGGGGGCAGCGGCCACACGGCGATCGGCGAGGTCGGAGGGCAGGTCGTCCTCGGACGAGATCACGACCGTCCCGGTCGTCTCGAGCCGCTCGATCACGCGATCGATCTGGGCTCGACTCAACCCGGCCTCGCTCACGTCATGGCTGGCGGTGAACGCGGTCAGCCGCAGGACGTGGAATCGCTCGTCGGGCTGCAGGCCGAGCTCCGCGCGGATGTTCGGGTCCGGTGTGAACCGTGACGGGTGGAGGTAGAAGAGCTCCTTGTAGCCCTGGTAGCGACGGTGGTTCCGCCCGTAGCTCTTCTCCGTCGCGGTCGGGCTCGCGATGATGTTCGCGAGCGGCCCGGCGACGTAGTACAGCAGTCCGGCGACGTGGCCGTCGTCGGTGTCGTAGAGCACGGGTGTGCGGGTCAGGCGGCCGGCGTGCACGCCCGCCGGCGACCGGGTGAGGATGACGTCGGGCCGGAACCGGCGGACTTCGCGCCATGCACGCCAGTCACGCACGAGGAGCTCCCGAGCCAACGAGACCATCGACGTCCCCGCAGTCGAGGCCGGCACATGGGGGCGGCCACGTGCCTCGATCAATTCGACGACCGAATCCTTGCCCGGACGCGACAACCAGAGCGTCTCCGCGCCGTCGGCGAGGAGGCGGTCCTCGACGGCGCCGAGCGTCCACACATCGGCGGGATGCACCGCGTCGATCAGCACCTTCATCTCGGCCGTGACGGTAGCGTCGCGGGATGCCGACCGCGCTGCGCCGCCTCCTCGATCAGCGCGCCCAGCCGCTGACGCCGCGCATGCGCGGCGTGCTGCTCACGATCGCCGCCGTCGGCGTCCTCGTCGCCACGATCTGGGCGTGGCGCTCGTCCGAGCTCGCGATCGGCGACCTCGACTGGCTTCCCATCGTCATCCTGTTCACCGTCGCGGCGCCGCTGAGCCTGCTCCTCAAGGCCGCCGAGTTCCGTGCCGCCGCCGCGATCGCCGATCAGCGCCCGGGCCTGTCGCGCTGCCTCGACGTCGCGGTCCTGTCGTCGGCCGCGAACCTCCTGCCGCTTCCCGGTTCGCTCCTCGTGACGGTCCAATCGCTCTCCGAGGACGGCACGACCTACGGCACCGCGGTCAACGCAAGCGCGGTGCCCGGCCTGACCTGGCTCTCGATCACCGGCCTGATCGGGGGCGGCGCCATCGCCGTCGAGGGCAACGCGTGGCTCGGACTCGCCGTTGCCGCCGCGGGACTCGCCGTCGCCGTCGTTGCCGCGACCATGTTCACCCGCACCGCGCCCGCCGAGAATCGGATCGCCCTCGCCGCGGTCATCGTCCTGGTCGAGGCGGGCTGGCTCGCCGTCAGCGCCCTGCGGCTCGGACTCGCCGTCTCCGCCCTCGGCGTGTCCATCGATCCGCTCCAGGCCGTCGCACTCTCGGTCGCCGGCGCGATCACCGTCGCCATCGGCTTCTTCCCAGGAGGCCTCGGCGTGCGCGAGGCTCTCCT
>BQJV01000320.1 GCA_021604885.1 Acidimicrobiales bacterium | reverse complement strand
GTCTGCTTCGACGAGGAGAACGCAGAGCTGTACGACGGGTTGCTCAGCTTGGAGCCGCCTCAGGTTTGAGGGCGATCTGCCGAAAAGGAGCCGGTGACAGAAGCCACGAAGCGCAGACTTCCGAGACCGACCGCGTTCGGTCCGGTCGGCGTCGCGGTCGTCGTGCTCGTCGCACTCTGGTTCGTCGTGTCGAACATCACGGCGTCCAACGATTCCCAACGCGCTGCCCGCGCCGCGACCGCGATTCGGGCGGACCTCGCCTCGATCACAGTTCTCGAGTCGGCAGGCGTCGACCCGACGGACTTCGAGTCGGAACTGGTCGAGGTGGAGGCCGTCTTGTGGCGCCGCCTCGACATCGCTGTGGCGGACATCGGCGACGCCGAGGAGGCCCTCCTCCGTTCACTGGTCACTGAACGCCTCGACGCGGCTCGATCGGTCGAGCCCACACCCGCCGAGGTCACGGATCTCATCGATCGGAAGTTCGCGGCCCTCGCTGACGACGCGGGCGACCGCGCCGACGCAGCGGCCAGCAACACGATCAGGGCCGCGTACCTCACGGGGGTTCTCGCGCTCGTCGCGCTCCTGGCGGCCGTGTCGCTGACCGGACGGTTCCGGGCGCGGCGGGCCGACAGCGTCGCCCGCACCACCGCCGAGGACCGCCACCGTGCGCTTCTCGAGAACGCACCCCTGCTCGTCTACGTGATCGGTGGCGACGGCACCCTGGAGTACGCGTCGCCGCGGGCACAGGCCAGCTATGGCCGGATCACTGCCCGCGTGGAGTCCCTTGCCGCCCAGCTGGCGCCGGAGCACGCCGAGTTCGCCAGATCGCTCATCGACCAGACGGTGGAATGTGACGTGCCGCACATTGTCCAGAGCGCTGCGGGCAGCTGGTTCGAGGTCGTCGTCAGCGATCACCGAGGGCACCCGTCCATCGACGGCCTCGTCGTGACCGCCCGCGACGTGTCGGAGCGAGTCGAGCTCGAAGCGCTCCTGCGACGCGAGGCGACGGAGGACTCCCTGACCGGCACGACGAACCGCCGAGGACTCGACCGGGCCCTCAACGCGGCGGTTCGATCAGCCGAGTCGGCCGATGCCACGCTCGCGGTGCTGTTGATCGACCTCGACGGATTCAAGCAGATCAACGACATGCTGGGACACGGCTCGGGCGACGACGTCCTCTCGCAGGTCGGCGAGCGGCTCCGCGGGCTTGTGCGTGGCACCGAGCAGGTCGCCCGCTACGGCGGCGACGAGTTCGCCGTCATCGTCCAGGGCGTGCCGAGCCGAGCCGAGGTCGAGGCAGTGGCGGCGCGATTGCTCGAAGCACTGCGTGTTCCCTATGTCGTCGAGGGCGAGATCATCACCCTCGGCGCGAGCATCGGGATCGCGCTCGGAACCGGCGGCGTCGAGCCTTCCGATCTGCTCGGATTCGCGGACCGGGCGATGTACGCAGCGAAAGCGGCCGGTGGCGGCTGCTGGTGCTGGGCGGACCAGACGACTAGCTCGTCGACGCCCCGACATTGATCGTGTCGGCGGTGCCACCCGGCACCGCCTTGCGCACGGCTGCGAACGCGGCCTGCGCGCACCGCGTCCGTGCGGCAGTGTCCGTCTCGGGGATTCCCCGGACCATGACATCGAGGTCGCGTCGCCGGCGATAGACGTCGGCGTGGACGTCGCCCTCGACACCGGCACGCTTCGCGGCCCCGACGACCGCCTCGGTGGCGGCGATGGACAGCAACGGATGCGGCCGGGCGACCGCGGTCTCGACGATGTCGGCGAGGGTGTCGTCGATGCCATCGATGACCGCGTCCGCGTACGGGAGCACGCTCACGGGAGTCGGCCCGCCCACGACGAGAGGGACCCGGTGGCGTACGACACACGACACGCCCTCCTCCGGGCGATGTTCACATCGTGAAAGCACGACCGCGGCGTCGACACCGTCGTCGAGCGGACAGGTCGACTCCACCGCGACGCAGGGCCAGCGTGACTCCGCCGCACCCTGGTCGTGGCAGGCAACCACCTCGTGACCCCGGCGGCGCAAGGGGACGGCCGCCTCGAGGAACTGATCATCGTTCTGGGTCATGAGAAGGATGCGCATGTTTCGAACGTGCCGACGGGCGAGGCCGCGGGCAGGGTCGAAGGTCCCGATTCGCACTCTCAGAGTGCGAGCGCGCCGAACCCACCGGCCTCGAAGCGGCTCCGGAGTTCGTCAGCGCTGCGTTCCTCCGAAGGCAGGGCGACGACCGAGCCTCCGGATCCGCACTGGTTGGCGGCCGCACCGTGGGCCCGGGCGAGAGCAACCATGGTGTCGTCTGCCGCGGCGATGGGGAAGATCCCGGCACGGAGGTCGAAGGTCCGGTCGATCGCCTCACCGAGCGCCGCGCGGTCGCCCCGCTCGACCGCAGTCGCCGCGCGAAGGGCCAGGGCGCGCCACTCGGCCGCCGCCGTGATGACCGCGGCGTCGCCGTCCTCCCAACGGGCGCGGACGGGGCCGTGCACATCGCCGGACGCGAGCCCCGGTTCGAGCGACCAGGCGATGACGAGGCGGGGAAGGAGCGAACGGTCGATCGTCGACACGGATGCCTCGCGCAGCCCGACCGCGAGATCGACGAGCACGAGATCGTCGTATGCCTGCGCTACGCGGTCCTGGGCGCCGGCCACGATGCCGAGATCATGGGCCTCGACGGCAAGCGCCATCGCGGCGAGCTCGAACGGCGAGAGCACGGTCCCGGCTCGGACGGCGAGGGCCCGCAGGCAGGCGATGACGATCGCGCTGGAGCCCGCCAACCCGGATTGGCGCGGGACGGTCGTCTCCACCGTGACCCGTCCGGTCTCGATCGCCTTCCGGGTGTGCGCGGCGAAGCGGGCGATCGTGGCGGCGACGAGATCGTGGCCGTCGTGCGGGAGAACCCAGGCGTCATCCGGTTCGATCGTGACGGCGGTTTCGAATGCGTCGAACGAGAAGGCGAGGACGGCACCGGCGTACAGGTCGCTCGGATTCCCGACCAGCCCGACACGCGGCCTCGATCGCCCGACGGCGACCGTCCCGTCGCTCAATCGCCCGCGGTCAGCTCGTCGCCGAAGCGTCGGAGACGTTCGAGCGCGGCCGGATCGACGGCCGGCATCTTGGACGCAAGGGAGGTCTTGATCTGCCGATAGGTCTCGACCTCGAGGCCGCAGTCCTTGCACGCTTCCAAGTGGGCACTGATCTTCGCCGTGAAGTCCTCGTCGACGTCGCCGTCGAGGTAGCTCTGCAGGACCTTGCCGACCTCTCGACAGTCGACCTCGGGTTTGTTGCGTCGGAAGAAGCTGCGCCGGATCATGCGGGACGTCCATTCACGTAGGCACCGCTCGATTCGAGGTGCTTGCGGATACGGGTGCGCGCCCGATGGAGGCGGCTCATGACCGTGCCGGTCGGAATGGCGAGGGCCTCTGCGGCTTCGGCGTAGGAGAGTCCCTGGATGTCGACGAGTTCGACGACGTCGCGGAACTTCTCCGGTAGGGCGCCCACTGCCTGCTCCACTGCGGCGTCGAACTGGGATTCGACGACGAGGGCCTCTGGGCCGAGGTCTTCACTGTCCTCGTCGGCGAGGCGTTCCATGGTCGCATCGGGGTCACGCAGCAGCTCGGGGCGCTTGCGGCGCACCCGGTTGATCTGGGCGTTGCGCATGATGGTGAGGAGCCAGGCCCGAGGGTGGCGGCCGTCGAAACGCAGGATGGCACGGTACGCCCGCAGCATGGTGTCCTGCACCAGATCCTCGGCGTCAGTCGGGTTGCGGGTGATGGATCGGGCGACGCGGTAGAGCACCTCGATCTCGGGAACCACATAGCGGTCGAACGCGTCCTTCTGCGCTTTCGCGTCGACCACCGGCTCGGACATACGTCGCGAAGCTAGCAATCCGGCGCCCGCAATCGAGCGCCGTGCCGGAATGGGTCGGCGCCGCCTCGGGTTTCGGCGCTGATGGGACGACTGCACCGCCTCCGGTGGGCCACGGCCATGGAGGCTCTGATCGACGACGAGCTCGACCCTCGTCGCGCCGAGCGTTTCCTCGTCCATCTCGAGAACTGTCCGGGATGCCTGCGGGAGCTGGAGCAGTTGGCGCAGCTCCAACGGTCGTTGGCGCGGCTCGCGCCGGTGCGGACGGTCGCGTGATCGTGGTCGAGCGCCGGTGACCGACAGCGTCACGCTGTACGCAGCGTTCGGCGCCGGGCTGATCTCCTTTCTGTCGCCCTGCGTCCTGCCGATCATCCCGGGCTATCTCTCCCTCGTGACCGGGCTCGACGTGGAGGAACTGTCGGAGGACGGCCGCGCCAACCTGGGTCGCATCGCCTGGCACACGAGCCTGTTCATCGCGGGCTTCTCGGCCGTCTTCATTCTCCTGGGTCTCGGCGCAACGTCGATCGGCAGCGCGCTCGTCGACAACCAGGGCGTGCTGACCCGAGCGTCTGGCGTGCTCGTGT
>BQJV01000319.1 GCA_021604885.1 Acidimicrobiales bacterium | reverse complement strand
AACTGCTCGATCTTCGCGATGAACGCACGAAACTGGCGCGACGGGGTGCTGGCGACCGAGACGGGCACCCCGAGAGCGGCCGTCGTCGCCGAACTCGGCCCCGAACCGGGCGACATCGTGATGGCCCGGTGGCACGGGATGACCCCGTTCATGTCCACGTCGCTCGACCAGATGCTGCGCAACATGGGCATCACCACGGTCATTGCGACCGGTGTCTCGGTGAATCTCGGCATCATCGGCCTGTGTCTCAACGCCGTCGACCTCGGCTACCAGGTCGTCCTCGTACGTGACGCCGTCACGGGTGTGCCCGCCGACTACGCGGCGGCCGTCATCGACAATTCACTCGCCGCCATCACCACGCTGACGACCGCCGATGAGGTCGCGTCCATCTGGCCGTAGGCGCCGGGTAGCGTCGCCTCGATGACCCGGATCACCCGACGCGCCTTCATTGCGACAGCCGGGGCCGCAGCGCTCGCCGTTGCCTGCAGCGATGACGGCACCAGTGACGAAGCCCTCGCGCCGCCGCAGGACGCGACGTCGTCGTCCACGACATCGTCGTCCACGACATCGTCGTCCACCACCACGACCTCGTCCGCGGAGCCGACGAGGTTGACCGCGGCGGACTTCGCGGCGCTCGGCACCTGCGTGCTCCTGCCCGCGTCGGCCGCGGGGCCGTTCCCCCTCAGCGAGCAGTTCGTCCGGCGCGAGGTCACCGAGGGCTACCCCGGCCACGCCCTGCGGCTCGGGCTGCGCATCGTCGATGCCGATTGCGTGGCCGTGCCCGGGGCGGCCGTGGAGATCTGGCAGACCGACGCGAGCGGTGACTACTCCGCGTTCGAGGACAACGGCGACGGCAAGGACGAGGCGGCCGGCACCACGTTCATGCGGGGAACCCAGATCGCCGACGAGGAGGGCATCGTCGAGTTCCACACCGTGTATCCGGGCTGGTACCCGGGGCGCACCGTCCACATCCATCTGCGGGTTCGGGTCGACGAGTCGCTCGTGTTGACCGGCCAGCTCTACTTCGACGATGCGTACACGGCCGAGGTGATGCAGAGGCACCCGGCCTATGTCGAGTTCGGATTGCCGGACACGACGAACGCCACGGACGGGCTCGCCGGCGATGTCGAGAACGACGGGTCGCTCATCTCGATCGCCGCGGAGCGCGAAGGCTCCGTCGGCCTCGTCAACGTGTCCGTCGCGGTCTGATCGGACCCGTCAGACCCGCTCGATGATGATGGCGGGGGCCATGCCGCCGCCGGCACACATGGTGATGAGGCCCACCTGCTTGTCGGTGCGCTCGAGCTCGTCGAGCACAGTGCCGATCAGGATCGCGCCCGTGGCGCCGATCGGGTGGCCGAGCGCCATGGCGCCGCCGTTCACGTTGACCTTGTCGCGATCGAGATCCAGGTCGCGCTGGAACTTCTCGGACACGACGGCGAACGCCTCGTTCACCTCGAACAGGTCGATGTCGTCCAACGTCATGCCGGCGCGCTTGAGGACCTTGTGGGCTGCGGGCACTGGCGCGTTCAGCATCAGCGTCGGATCGTCGCCCATGTTGGTGGTGGCGACGACGCGGGCGCGCGGCGTGAGGCCGTGGGCCTTGGCGTAGTCCTCGCCGGCGATCAGGATCGCGGCAGCGCCGTCCACGACGCCCGACGAGTTGCCGGCGTGGTGCACGTGCTGGATGTCGAGATCCGGGTACTTCTGGTTGATCAGCTCGCGGAACGTCGGGTTGTCCTCGTGGCGATAGTCGGCCACGGCAGGGAAGCTCGGCGCCAGCTGGGCGAGCGTCTCCATCGTCGTCCCCGGGCGGGGGAACTCCTCGTGGTCGAGCGCCACCGAGCCGTCGAGGTTCAGCACCGGGACGAGGCTCTTGTCGAAGCGCCCCTCCTCGATCGCGACGGCCGCACGCCGCTGGGTCTCGACCGCGAGCGCGTCGAGCGCCTCACGGGGGATGCCTTCGAGAGTCGCGATGGCATCGGCGCACACGCCCTGGTGCGACTGGGGGTGGAGCTCACGCAGGTGCATGTTGTTGGCACCCATCGGGAGCAGGCCCTTCTTGGGCAGCGACATCATCTCGGTGCCGCCGGCGACCACGAGATCCTCCATGCCGGCCATCACGGCGTTGGCGGCGAAGTTGGTGGCGGTGATGCCGGAGCCACAGAAGCGGTCGAGGGTGACGCCGGACGCCGTGACGTCGTAGCCGGCGTCGAGCGCGGCCATGCGGCCGAGGTCGCCGGACTGTTCGCTCACCTGGGAGCTCGTGCCCCACACGACGTCGTCCACGTCCGCGGTGTCGAAGCCGTTGCGGTCCCGCAGCGCCTCGAGCACGGTGCGCCCGAGATGCTGGGGATGGAGATGGGCGAGGCCGCCCTTCCCCTGCTTGCCGACCCCACGGGGGGTCCGGCAGGCGTCGATGATGTAGGCGTCGGGCATGAGGTGCTCCTGGTTCTTCGGATCAAGTGGTGTGGCGAGTTGAAGCGGGGGTCAGACCCCAGTTGAAGCGCGGGTTAGTCGATTCCTTCGAAATTCGGGGGGCGCTTCTCGGCGAAGGCGGTCATGGCTTCGATGTTGGCGGGGGCGCCCATGAGGACGGCGAACTCGCCGTTCTCGCGTTCGTGGGCTTCGTGCATCGCGGCGCGCATGGGCTCCACGATGGTGCGCTTCGTCGCGACGAGCGAGCTGATCGGGCGGGACGCGAGCAGGCGGGCGTGCTCCATCGTCACGTCCATGAGGTCGTCCGGCTCGCAGACGGCGAACGCCAGGCCCATGGCCTTGCACTGCTCGGCGCTCAGCCACTCGCTGCTCATCAGCGCCCAGGTGGCGTTCTGGCGTCCGATGAGGGCGGGGAACGTGCGGGAGCTGGCCAGCTCGGGCGCCACCCCCAGCGTTGTGAACGGGCACTTGAGACGAGCCTCGGTCGACATGAACACCAGGTCGGCGACGCCGAGGATCGTCGCCCCGAATCCGAGCCCCATCCCGTTGACCGCGAGGATCAGCGGCTTGGGGAAGTCGATCAGGATGCGGGTGAGCCCGGCGAATCCGTGGGTGGACTCGATCGACTCGCCCATGGCGAGTCGGCCCATCTCGATCACGTCCTGGCCGGCGGAGAACGAATCACCCGAGCCCGTGAACACGACCACGGCGACCGACGGGTCCGACTCGGCGGCGAGCAGCGCTTCGGCGGCGCCGTCCCACATGGCGATGTTCATCGCGTTCTTCGCCTCGGGCCGCTGGAGTGTGATGGTGCGGACCCGACCGTCGTTGCTCACGTCGATCATTCGTCGGAGCCTACGAGAGTCGTCGCCGATCGCTGAATCGGCGCACGGCGATCGCCGCCCACACCGTTTCGAGAACGACGAAGAGCCATGCGCCGGTGAGAGCGCCGTAGACGGCGGTCGCTGCGCAGCCGACGGCGAAGACGAGGACCCATACCGCTCCACGGGACTCCAGGGCGTAGGCCCCGACCATGGTCGCGGCGGCCACGACGCCGAAGGCCGTCAGCACCAGTCGCCCCGGCGGGGGCATGCCGCGACGACGGTGCACCCGCAGTCGCTCATCTCGACGAGGAAGGCGATCATCTCGTCGAGCTCGGTCCGGCGCCGTTCGAGGTCTCCGATCTTGGCATCGACCAGATCGCGCCACGACCCGTCGGCGTCGTCGAGCATGCGGCGGATCTCGTCGAGGGCAAGCCCCGCGTCCTGGCACCGTCGGATGAAGTTCACCCGGCCGACCGTGCCCGGATCGAAGCGACGCTTGCCGCCCACCCGTTCGGCCGTCTCGATCAGGTCGATCTCGTCGTAGTAGCGCACGGCGGAGACGGCGAGCCCCGTCCGCTCGGCGACGGTGCCGATCGACAGCGTCGCCGTCATGCGATGCCGGCCATCGAGCGGATGATCGCCAGGCCCTCCGGGTTCGTCGTCGTCAGCTCCAGCGTGACCACGTCCGTGCGGGTGACCTCGATGTCGAGCCACGAGCCGCAGCACGCCCGCTCGGCGCCGGCGAGCTGCTCGATGGGCGTGGCCAGATCGAGGGGATACGTGCTGCGCACACCGTCGTCGAGTTCGGTGCGCTCGAGCGCGAGCGGCCCCAGGTCGCGCCACTCGAGCGTGCGTTGCGCGAGCGCCTTGGTCGTGAGGGTGCAGGTGACGGGCGGAGGTGTTGCGTCCATGCCCGTCACCGTACGACCTCAAGCCGACTTGATGTCAACCGATCCGGGAGCGGAAGTCCTCACGGGCCTCGTCGTTCTTGATGTTGTCGAGGCAGTAGTCGATCGTTTCCTGCGGAACGGTGCAGGGCAGGCCCAGCGGCCGACGGATGTCCTGACCGTGGACGACGATCTCGCTGAGCGGGATCTCCGCACCGATACCCGGCACCGGTGGCTTCCATCGATTCTCGGCCTCGTCACGCATGATCTTCACGATGTCGGCGTTCGACTTTCCCTCCGCCGTCTTGG
>BQJV01000318.1 GCA_021604885.1 Acidimicrobiales bacterium | reverse complement strand
GGTGCCGTGCTCGAGTCGTCGGACCATCAGGACGAGGCGCAGCAGCTCATCGAGTTCCTGCTCGGCGAGGATGCACAGGCCACGTTCGCGGACGAGACGCAGGAGTACCCCCTGCTCCCGGGCGTCGCCGCGCCCGACGGTCTCCCCGCCCTCGACGGCTACACCGCCGACACCATCGAACTCGACGCGCTCGGCGACGGCCTTCAGGGCACGATCGAGCTGATCCGCGGAAGTGGCATCCAGGAGTAGGCGGCCGCCGGTCGCCTTACTGCTCGTCGGTCTGGCGACCGGCCTCGTCTTCCTCGGCCCGTTCGCGTACGTCGTCTCGCGCAACCTCGATCTGGGCACGGACTTCGGCTCGATCATCTGGTCCCGCGACACCTGGGACCCGCTCCGACGATCGCTCTGGCTCGGCTCGACCGTCGCGCTCAGCTCGGCGGTCGTCGGGACCGGCCTCGCCTGGCTGACGTTCCGCACGGACGTCCCCGGCCGTCGGCTCTGGCGGATCCTCGCGCCACTTCCACTCGTGATCCCGAGCTTCGTCGGTGCCTCGGCGCTGATCGCCGCGTTCGCCACCGGCGGGCTCGCGGAGGAACTCCTCTCGCCAATCGGCATCACCGACCTGCCCGACATGCGAGGCTTCCGAGGGGCGTGGCTCGTGCTGACGCTCTTCACCTATCCCTACGTGTACCTGCCGGTGGCGGCCCGGATGTCGTCGCTGTCGCCGTCGCTCGAGGAATCGGCCCGGTTGCTCGGCCGCTCTCCCTGGACCGTCTTTCGCACCGTCGTGCTGCCCCAGTCCGCCGGCGCCATCTGGGCCGGCGCCCTGCTCGTGTTCCTGTACACGATCAGTGACTGGGGCGCCGTGGAGCGCATGGGCTACAGCACGCTGACCCGCGACATCTACTCGGACCGCGTGTTCGACCAGGCCCGCTCGATGGGGCTGTCGCTCGTCCTCGGCGTCGTCGCCCTCACCGTGGTGATGGCCGAGCGCTCGCTCGATCGGCGTCGCCAGCGCGTCGAGGCCGTCCGCACACGTGATCCCATGATCGTGCCGCTGGGCCGCTGGAAGTGGCCCGCGATGCTCGCAGGCGGCGCGGTCCTCGCCAACGCCCTGCTCGGACCGATGGCCGTCTTCGGCTTCTGGTCGTGGCGGGGGCTGTCGGCGGAGAACCCGTCGCCCGGACTGCGCACCGACCTCGGCGACCTCGTGTCACCGGCCTGGAACACGGCGCAGACCGGTTTGATCACCGCGGCGGTCGCCATCGCCGTCGTCCTGCCGGTCGCATGGCTCACCGCGCGCTATCGATCCCGTATCGGCGGTGCCGCCAACGGCATGGTCGTCGCGGGCTTCGCGCTGCCGGGCGTGGTGATCGCCTTGTCGCTTGTCTTCTGGGTCCTCCAGTCGCCGATTCTCGGCAGCTGGTACCAGACCCTTCCGCTGATGATCGTGGCGTACGTCCTGCACTTCGGGGCGCAGGCGACGCGCGCCGCGCACGTCGCCGTGAGCGCGGTGCCCGACCGACTCGGCGATGCCGCGGCCACGCTCGGTGCCGGCCGGGTGCGCCGGTTCCTGACGGTCGAGTTGCCGCTCATGACGCCCGGTCTGCTGGCCGGCGCCGGGCTCGTGATGCTCTCGACGATGAAGGAACTGCCGGCGACGCGGCTGCTGTCACCGCCGGGGTTCGAGACGTTGGCCACCGAGATCTGGAGTGCCGGCGAACGGCTCAACCTGGCCCAGGAGTCGCTGGCCGCGCTCGTGCTGGTCGCGCTGAGCGCGGTCCTTACCTGGGCCGTGGTCCTCCGCCGCAGTGATGTCTACTGAGTGATGTCTACTGAGTGGCGGTGACGAGGATGCGGGCGGAGGCGAACTCGCCGACGCCGACTGCGGACCCCTCGATCTCGACCGTCGCCGTGCCGTCGGGCGACATCGCGGTCATTCGACCCGTGGAGCCCGGCGTGATCGAGGACTGTTCGAGGAAGTCGAGCATCCCGTGGGTGAACTCCAGCTCCTCGGGAATCCGCCGCACCGTGAAGTCGTCGCCCACGGCGATCGTGGCGAGAGTGACCAGGTCGGGCGCCTCGTAGCCCGAGCCCGGAATCGGGTTGCCGTGGGGGCAGGTGGTGGGGTCGTCGAGTCGGGCCATCATCGCGGCCTCGACCACGGGGGAGATCACGTGCTCCCACTTGCCCGCTTCCTGATGGGCGTCGGCCCACGACAGGCCGAGGATGTCGGTGAGGAAGCACTCGGCGAGTCGATGGCGACGCACGACCGTCTCGGCGAGATGGCGGCCCTGCTCCGTCAGCGTGATCTGGCGCCCGGCTTCGACGAGGCCCTCGGCCTCCATCCGTTTGACCATCTCGGACACTGCGGGCCGGCTGACGTCCATTCGCTCCGCGATGCGGGCCTGGATGACGTCGAAGTCGTCCTCTGCGAGCTCGAAGATCGTCTCGCAGTACTCCTCGAACGCCGGGTGCCACTCGGGTGACTCGTACTCGGCCATGGGGCCAGTCTAAAACACCGGGGACCGTCTGAAACAGGGCGTCGGCGACGGGCGTCGGAAACACCGACAGGACGCTGTCGCCGGCGGTCGGTAGGTTGCCCCAATGGTTGACGCGGCTGCGGCCGACGCCCTCGGACGGTTCTCCGAACCGGTCCGGCAGTGGTTCACCACGACCTTCCGCGGGCCCACGCCCCCGCAGGTCGAGGGGTGGCCGGCGATCGCGGACGGCGACCACACGCTGATCCTGGCGCCGACGGGCACGGGCAAGACCCTGTCCGCCTTCCTGTGGGCGCTCGATCGCCTGTCGGTGGATCCGGTGCCGGAGGAGGAGCAGGCCCGCACCCGGGTGATCTATCTCTCGCCGCTGCGCGCCCTCGCGGTCGACGTCGAGAAGAACCTGCGGGCCCCGCTCCAGGGGATCGGCTTCGCGGCCGAGCGCCTCGGCACCGACGTCCACATCCCCACGGTCGGCATCCGCACCGGCGACACGTCCACCCAGGAACGTCGCCGCCTGATCCGCCACCCGCCCGACATCCTGATCACCACACCCGAGTCGCTGTACCTCATGCTCACGTCGCAGGCGCGCGAGACCCTCGGCAACGTGCAGCACGTGATCATCGACGAGATCCATGCCATGGCGGGCACCAAGCGGGGTGCGCACCTCATGCTGTCGCTCGAACGGCTGGAGGAGCGCACCGCGGTGTCGCCACAGCGCATCGCGCTCTCGGCCACCCAGCGACCGCTCGACGAGATCGCCCGCTTCCTCGGCGGCGCCGACGTGGCCGACGACGGCACGCTCACCCCCCGCCCGGTCACGGTGGTCGACGCGGGCGCCCGCAAGGAGCTCGACATCGAGGTCGTCGTGCCCATCGAGGACATGGGCGCCCTCGGCGAACGGGTCGAGGCGCCGATCGACGGGCCGGCGGCGGCATCGCCGGGGCGGCGCAGCATCTGGCCCTCGATGCACCCGCGTCTGCTCGAGCTGGTGGAGACCCACCGGTCGACCCTGATCTTCTCCAACGCGCGCCGCCTCAGCGAACGGCTCGCCACCCGGCTGAACGAGCTCGCGATCGAGGCCAGGCACCGCGACGACGACACCCCGCTCCCAGCTCCGCCCGTCATCGTCGGCGCAGCCGACGAACAGACCGGCCGCGGCGCAGCCGAGGGCGAGGAGCTGGTCAAGGCCCACCACGGGTCGCTGTCGCGCGAGCGCCGGCTCCAGATCGAGGACGAGCTGAAGCGGGGTGACCTCAAGGGACTCGTCGCCACGTCCTCGCTCGAACTCGGCATCGACATGGGCGCGGTGGATCTCGTGGTCCAGGTCGCATCTCCCGGCAGTGTCGCGTCAGGAATGCAGCGCATCGGTCGGGCCGGGCACCAGGTCGGCGAGCCGAGCCGGGGCAAGATCTTCCCGAAACACCGGGCGGACCTGCTGGAGGCGGCGGTTGTGGTGGACCGGATGCATCAGGGCCTCATCGAGGAGACGCGCTATCCGCGCAACCCGCTCGATGTGCTCGCCCAACAGATTGTGGCGATGTGCGCGATGGACGACTGGGACGTCGACGAGGTCGCCCGGATCGTGCGCCGTAGCGCGAACTTCGCCGATCTCTCCGACGAGGTACTCGGCAACGTGCTGGACCTGCTGTCCGGCACCTACCCGTCCGAGGAGTTCTCCGAGCTACGGCCCCGCATCGTCTACGACCGGGTGACCGGCACGCTGCGCGGACGCAAGGGGAGTCAGCGCCTTGCGGTCACCAACGCCGGCACGATCCCGGACCGCGGGCTGTTCGGCGTGTTCCTTCCCGACGGCACGCGAGTGGGTGAGCTCGACGAGGAGATGGTCTACGAGAGCCGGGTGGGGGAGACCTTCCTGCTCGGCGCGTCGACCTGGCGCATCGAGGACATCACCTTCGAGCGCGTCGTCGTCACCCCGGCGCCCGGTCAGCCCGGCAAGATGCCG
>BQJV01000317.1 GCA_021604885.1 Acidimicrobiales bacterium | reverse complement strand
TGAACGGACCATCACTGTTCAGCGTGTCGACGAGATCAGCCTCGACGACCGCTGTCACGAGCGTGCTCAGCAGCGGGTTGGCCGAAGCGGCCGTGGCTGCGGTGTCGTCCGCCATGCCGGCGAAGGAACCCTCACCCTCGGCGGGAACGGCGCCACAGGCCGGTCCGAAGGCACCGAGCATGTCGGCGTCCATGTCGCCCATGTCATCGCCATCGGCCATGTCGTCGCCGTCGGTGCTGTCGACCGGCGCCGGGTCGGCCGTGGTGTCGGTGTCGTCGTCACCGCAGGCTGCGAACAGCAGACCGCAGGCCGCGAACACCGCGATGAGGCGATGGCTTCGCTTCACTCGGGGGGACTTCTTCGGGGTACTCATGGGGGATTCTCTTTCTGGTGGAGAACGTGGGTGTCGGCGGCGGAGACCCGGTCACGACTCGTCGACGAGAACGACGACGGTGTGGTGTCCGGATGCTCCGTCCGGCAGTGGTTCGGAGCGGTCCGCGGTCTGGATTGCTCCGTTCTTGTCGATGGCGCGAACTTCGATGGAATGCCGGCCGGGGACGGCGTCCCACGTGGTCGACCACTGGCGCCACGTCGAGCCGTTGACCTCGGCCGCCATCTCGGTGGTCAGCCAATCGCCGTCGTCGATCTTCACTTCGACGCGGTCGATGCCGGTGGGCTGCGCCCAGGCGACACCGCCGATCACGAACGGGCCGGGCGGGATGCGATCCAGGCCCCGCGGCCGATCGATCCGACTCTGCATCTTGATCGGCGCCTGGGCTGCGTAACCACGGGGGACCCAGTAGTGGTCGAAGTCGTCGAACGTCGTGAGCTCGATCTCCGTCAGCCACTTCGTGGCCGACGCGTAGCCGTAGATGCCGGGGACGATCAGTCGCGCCGGGAAGCCGTGCTCGAGCGGCAGGGGTTCGCCGTTCATGCCGACCGCCACCAGGGCGTTGCGCCCATCGAGCGCAGCGACCGGGAATCCGCACGTGTAGCCGTCGACGGACCGACCGACGATCTGGTCCGCAGACGGGTCGATCCCGGCCTCGGCGAGCAGGTCGTCGAGGCGCACGCCGATCCAACGGGCGTTGCCGATCAGATCGCCGCCGATGGTGTTCGACACGCAGGTCAGCGTGATGTCGTGCTCCTCGACCGAGCGGGAGAGCAGGTCGTTGTAGGACAGCCGGAGCTCCCGGTCGACGAGGCCTCGAATTCGGAGCTCCCATCCCTCCGCCGGCACCTGCGGCACGGTCAGGGCGGTGTCGATCCGGTAGAAGGTCGCGTTCGGCGTGAAGAGCGACGCAGCGCCCTCGGCCTGGGCGCCGGCCGGCACGGCGGGTGCCGGTACATCAGGGCGGGGAAGTGTGATCGCCGCACGCGAGTCCGCGGCACTGAAACGCGCCTCGAGCTTGCGACCGACCGAGCCGAGCACCGCTGCCGACACGGTCAGGACGCCGGTCTGGGCGAGGAAGCGGCGCCGTTCGCTCGGGTGGCGCACGGTGGCGGAGAGGCGCCGTGACCGATCGGCGGGCGGACGGCCGAGCCACCACAACGCCGCCGCGGCAACGACGCTGCCGACGATGCTCGGGAGCGGCGACTGCAGCTCCGCCCCGGTCCGGGCGCCGAGGGACGCGAGCGTGCCGAGCACGCCAAACAGCGCGATGCCGGCAATGCCGAACCGTCGCGATCGCCGGAGGCCGACAACGCCGACGGCGGCGGCATAGAGCGCCAGCAACATGGCGATGCCGACGAGCAGGGCAATCTTGTCGTTCGTCCCGAACCAGTCGATCGCCAGGTCCTTCGCCCACGACGGCACCCGGTCGACGACCCGATCGCCGACATCGAGGATCGGTGAGCGCAGGCTCGAGCTGAGGCCGGCCACGACCTCACCGGCCCCGAGCCCGACGGCGGCCGCCGAGAGCCCGCCACTGGCCGCCGCGACGATGCCGACCCAACCGGGACGGGCGAACACGGGGGATCGGAGCTCGACGTCGCGAGCGTCGGTGGAAGTCATGACCGGCATTCGGCGCCGCCGGGCCGACGGATGGGTTCTCGTCGAAAGAATCCAATCCAATCGACCGTCCGCTCCGAACGGTGGTCATGCCAAACGCCCGCGGCGAGCGACAATGAACGAGATGAACCCGCTCCGTCGCCTTCGCGCAGTCGATCCCGATGATGCGCAAGCCGACGTGATGACCGACGCGCTCCGCGAGGCCGGTCGAGGCAGCGAGGCCGCATTCCGACGCTTCTACGAGGCGGCCTCCGCGCTCGTCTACGGCACGGTTCTCCGCGTGGTGCGCGACCGCGCAATAGCGGAGGAGGTCGCGCAGGAGGTCTTCGTCGAGCTGTGGCGCCTCGCCCCGAGGTTCGACGCCGGCAAGGGGACCGCACGGGCCTGGGCCGCGACGATCGCCCACCGCCGCGCCGTCGACCGGGTGCGCTCCGAGCAATCCCGCCGAGACCGCGAGGACCGGGACAACCAGGCCGCCACGATCGACCACGACTCGGTCAGCGAGCAGGTGGACGACAGCCTCGAACGCGAGCGCGTCCGCCGAGCACTCATCGATCTCAGCGACACCCAACGCGAGGCCGTGACGTTGGCCTACTACGGCGGCCACACCTACCGGGAAGTCGCCGTCCTCCTCGACGTTGCGGAGGGAACCGCGAAGACGCGCATCCGCGACGGACTGATCAAACTACGAGACACGATGGGAGTGACGTCATGAACGCCGACCTGCACCACCTCGCCGCGGCATACGCGCTGGACGCACTGGACGAGGACGAGCGCGCCGCGTTCGAGGCGCACTACCCCACGTGTGACATCTGCTCGTCCGACGTCGTCGACTATCGCGAGACGGCCGCGGTGCTGGCCGCTGCGGATGCGGTCCCCGCGCCCTCTGGGCTCGGTGACCGGGTGATGGCCGAGATCGCCCAGACCCGCCAGATTCCGCCGATCGTTCCCGATCGGGTCGTCGATCTCGCCGATCGCCGCCGGAGTCGCACCCGTCGTGCCGGCTTCCTCGCGGCAGCGGCGGCCGCCGTGATCGCGATCGTCGGCTTCGCCGTGTCACTGCGCGGCACCACCGGGACCGGCGAGTTCGAGCGGGTCATCGAGGAACCCGACGCGATCGTGCTCTCCCTCGACGGCGACGACGACGGAGCGATCCGCGTCGTCTGGTCGGCCGCGTTGGATCAGGTCGTCGTCATCGGCAACGGACTCGCCAATCCAGGGGCCGGCAACATCTACGAGCTCTGGTTCCTGCTCGACGAAGGCGTTGCCCCCGCCGGCTTGTTCCGACCTGACGACAACGGTTTCCTGCGGACGGTGCTCGATGTCGACGACATCGACGGCTCCGGATTCGGCGTCACGATCGAACCCGACGGCGGCTCCGACCAGCCCACGGGGCCGGTGCTCTACGCTGGCACCGTCTGAGCACCGTCGGTCCGTCGTCGGCTCGTCCGCGGTGCCATGATGCGGACGTGGACGAACTCGAGGCGGTACGGGCGGCGGCGGAACGGGCGCTGGACTACGCCGCCTCGGTCGACGGGCGGCGGGTGTTCCCCGACGACGAGGCGGTCGCCGCGCTCGCGCTCCTCGGCGGTCCGCTGCCCGACGGACCGAGCGATCCGAGTGTCACGCTCGAACTGCTCGCCGACGTCGGTGGTCCGGCGACCGTGGCCACAACCGGGCCCGGCTACTACGGCTTCGTCACGGGCGCCGCGCTCCCGGCTGCACTCGGCGCCGCGATGCTCACCGCTGCGTGGGACCAGAACGCGGCGCTGCCGGTCATGTCGCCGGTTGCGTCCGCGCTCCACGACGTCACCCGCGGCTGGCTGATCGACCTGCTCGGTCTCGCGGGCGACACCGACGTCGCCTACGTCACCGGAGCCACGGTTGCCAACGCCTCCTGCCTCGCTGCCGCCCGCGACGCGCTCCTGGCCGACGCCGGGTGGGACGCGCCGACACAAGGGCTGTTCGGGGCCCCACCGATCCAGGTCGTCACGGGAGCCCAGGCCCATTCCACGCTGCGCAAGTCCCTCGGCTTCGTCGGGCTTGGCAGTGAACGCATCGTGTCGGTCCCGGCCGACGCCGAGGGCCGGCTCCGGGCCGATGCGCTCCCCGATCTCGACCCCGCCGACGGTCCGATCCTCGTGTGCGCCCAGGCCGGCGAGGTCAACACCGGCGCCTTCGACCCGTTCGATGCGATCGCCGACTGGACCGCGGCGCGTGACGGGTGGCTCCATGTCGACGGCGCGTTCGGCCTGTGGGCCCTCGCCGACCCGACCCGCGCCGAGCTGGTGCGGGGGCTCACCCGGGCGGACTCGATCGCCACCGACGCCCACAAATGGCTCAACGTCACCTACGACTGCGGCATCGCGTTCGTCCAGCGTTCGGGGGCCCTCCGGCGGACCTTCGCCTCCGTGGCGGGCTACCTTCCACCGGCCGATGCGTTCGAGGCGATGCACCAC
>BQJV01000316.1 GCA_021604885.1 Acidimicrobiales bacterium | reverse complement strand
GAGTGTCACACCCCCTGTGGATACTCGCCTCGTAGGATCAGCCAGTACCCCTCGGAGAGATCGACGTGACCGAACGCAAGACCACCGCCACCACCGCCTTCGGTGTCGGCAAACGCGAGAGCCACGACTCCACGTCGTTCTACGAGCGGTTCACCCCGCCTGAGATCAGCGCGGACGACACGGTCAACCCGATCCCGGCCGCCATCCCGGCGATCCACAATCGCGACAGCCGCGAGATCACCGATGTGCTGCCGGCCAACTCGGTCGCCCTCGTCGCCACCTCGCCGCCGTACTTCGTCGGCAAGGAGTACGAGCTCGCGATCACCGGTGATCCCGACACCCGCAGCTCGGTGCCGTCGGTGCCCACCTCCTACTTCGACTATCTCCAGATGCTGCGCGACGTGTTCGCGTCCTGCGTCGAGGTGCTCGAGCCGGGCGGACGAATCGCGATCAACGTCGCGAATCTCGGGCGCAAGCCCTATCGGAGCCTCAGCGCCGACGTGATCTCGATCCTGCAGGACGACCTCGGCCTGTTGCTGCGGGGCGAGATCATCTGGCAGAAGGCGGAGGGCGCCACGGGTTCGGTGGCGTGGGGGTCCTATCGCAAGGCGACCAATCCGGTGCTGCGGGATCTCACCGAGCGCGTGATCGTCGCGAGCAAGGGCAGGTTCGACCGGGCGCAGTCGAAGGGACGCGAGTCCACGATGTCGGCCGACGACTTCATGGAGGCGACGCTCGACGTCTGGAAGATCAGCCCGGAGTCGGCTCGCCGTGTGCAGCATCCGGCGCCGTTCCCGGTCGAGCTGCCCCGTCGGCTCATCGATCTCTACACCTATGAGGGCGACGCCGTGCTCGACCCGTTCCTCGGCTCGGGTTCTACCCTGGTGGCCTCCGAACGCACCGGTCGACGTGGCTTCGGCTTCGACCTCGATGCGGAGTACTGCGAGATCGCCGCAGCCCGCGTCGATGCCGAGCGGGCCCGACCCCGTCTGCGTGCCGTCGAGGTTGTCGGGGAGGAGCCCCTCTTCGAGACCCCAGGCGATGATGCGGACCGCCAGGAGTTCTTCCAGGCCCGCGCCACGAGCGAGGGCAAGAAGGCCGCCGACATCGCGGAGCGGGTGCTGGTCGAGGCCGGGTTCGAGGTGCTGAAGACGCCCGTGAAGATCCCCAAGGTCGGTGTGCAGTTCAACTTCCTGGTCGCCGATCAGGACGGTGGGCAGTTCTACGTCGACGTGTCGGGCGCCTTCACCACCGTCCGTCCCGGTCTGATGCGCACCGACACGCTCTGGAAGACCCTCGGCCGCATCCATGTGCTGCGGGCCACCGACGAGCCGCAGAACCCGAGCCGGGTCCTCGTGCTCACCTCGAACCTGCCCAAGGCCAGCAGCGAGGGCGACAAGGCCCTGCGCGCCGTCGGGCCGGATCAGGTCTTCGATGCCGTGGAGATGTTCGATGCCGCCGGCGTGGCGCGCCTGCGGGCCTACGCCGAGGGCGGCGCCGTGCTGCCGATCCCGGGCTACTGGACCGAGTCGGACGTGGAGCGGTTCGAAGACATGGCGAACCGGCCCTCGTAGTGGCCACGGTCGCCTACGCGGTCGTGCACACCGAGCCGCCCTCGATCTTTCTCGCCGACGACATCGAGTTGTTGCATCGGGTGCTCGCGCTCGAGGTCGTGGCCCGTACCGCACCCGGGCTGCTCGGCGAGCATGCCCAACCCATCCGCGACGCACTGCTCGAGGAGCGCTGGGGTGATGCGACCGTCGCGTGGATCCGGGGCACCGGCACGGGGATCGACGTCTACGACGGCAAGAGCGTCTACTCCGACGATGATCTTCCCGCCGACATGATCGGTGCGCAACTCCAGTTCACCCGCCTGTTCGCCGACGGCGGCGGCGATGGCTGACACCCGCACCGAGATCACCGAGATCGTCACGGGGCTCGGGCTGTTCGGCTTCCGTGACATCGAGCGGGCCCAGGCGGCCCGGCCCCGCTTCATCGTGAATGTCGACGACGGCGTCTACGACCGGCTCGACGCCGCATTCGCGGCCGGGGCCCATGACCAGGTGTTTCGCACCGCCTACGAGAACGGGGCCGTCTTCGCCCGCGCCGATGACGGTCTACGGGGCCGTCCGCCGTGGCTCGTGGAATGGAAGGGTCCGCATCGCCCGCCCGCCTACGAGCAGATCCCCGCAGACCTGCGCGTCGACCACGTCTACCTGATCAGCTGCAAGTACGGGTCGAACATCCTGCACAACGCGTCGCCGTGGCATGTGTTCGACCGGGCGCTGAGTGAGCGGGCGAAGCAGAGCGGCGACTGGTTCGCCAGCGTCGCACCCGAGTCGTTCCAGGACTTCTATGCCACCGTGCGGGAGCATGTCGGCGACCGGTCGCTGCCGGCCCTCGTGGCGGACCTCGATGCCGACCATCGCCAGCTTCTCAAGACCGCCCTGAAGGGACACTGGCCTGCGGCGCTACGCACGGATTGGCAGCTGGTGGCGTTCGAGATCGCGCGGGCGAGTGCGGCCCGACTGCTCAGCGCGGCGGGCGGCCGACGTGAGCGCGAGGAGTTCCTGTGGCGTGTCCTGCGCCTCCAGGCTGCGCCCTACTTCGTGCTCGGCGCCGGGCTCGACGACGAGCCGCTCCGCTATCGCGTCGGCACGCCGTGGGACTTCCGCAACTCCTTCGAGCTCCGCAGCTTCGACATGTGGGGTGAGCATGCCGGCCAGCCCACGGTGAAATGGCGAGCCGATCTCCTCGCGGACGACGGCACCGAGCGTGTGGTCGAGGGGCATGTCGAGGTGCGCTGGAGTCATGGCAAGTTCGCCGGCGTTCCCGAGGCGAAGATCTATCTCGACACGCCGCACCACGAGGTTGCCGGCTACGTGCCGATCGACGCGACGGGCAGGTAGTCGATCCCACGCCTCCATTGCGCCCGGCGACGCACCAGGGCGCGGGCGAGGTGGGCGTCGCTGGCGACATAGGCGCGGCGTTCGTCGTCGCTCAACTCGTGGATGCGCTCCCGATCAACCTCAACCACGGGAAGGCCGACGAAGCGGGCGAGCGGCTTGAGGCCACAGGGCAGATGCAGGCTGGCGCCGACGTCGGCCCGGTAGAGCTGGTAGCCGTCGAGATGTGCGTGGCCGTGCCACCGGGCGCGGTAGGCGCCGGCATGGCCGAGGAGCGGGTCGTGGCGCCCGGGGATGGCGGGGTCCAGCACGAGCTCGAGCCCGAGGTCGACACCGATCACGCGGGCACGGTCGGCCAGGAAGGGCAGATCGAAGCTGGCACCGTTCCAGGTGATCAACACCCCAGGGGGGAGCTGGGTGAGCAGCTCGTCGAGCGCGGTGAGCAGGGCCGGTTCGTCGGCGTCGAGGGCCATCTCGAAATCCGCACCCGTGACGGCGACGGCGACGACGGACGCGACCGCCGGGTCGAGCCCGTTGACCGTGGTGTCGGTCTCGATGTCGAGGCCGTAGGTCGGCGAGGAGAGTGCTGGTGACGTCGCGATGTCGCGATCGTACGCACGCGCGCTGACAGTCAGCCGACGATCTCCACGACGAAGAGCGTCGGCCAGAGTTTCCCGCCCAGGATCAGCGTCCCGTCGGCGGGATCGGCGATGCCGTTGAGCACGGCGCCGCTGTCCGGTGATGCGACCTCGGCGCCCAGGGCTGCCGCGTCGATGGTGGCCCGCACGTCGCCGTTCGTCGGGTCGATCACGAGGATCTCGTCCGATCGCCACACGTTCGCCACCACATGATCGCCGATGCATTCGAGCTCGTTCACCAGCTCGATCGGTTCGCCCTCGCGTTGCACCGTCACGGTGTCGAGTGGGGCGAAGGTCTCGGTGTCGCGCCGCGTGAGCGTGGCGGTCCCGTCGGACATCCAGAAGTCGCTGCCGTCGTGGCAGATCCCCCACCCCTCGCCGTCGTAGCCGAACTCGCCCAGGGGCTCGAATGCCGCATCCCACCGGAGGGCGACGCCGCTCTGCCAGGTGAGCTGCACGGCGCTGCCGTCGAGGACCGTCACGCCTTCGCCGAAGTGCTCGTCGAGATTGTCGACCCGACGGAGCATCTCGCCGGTCACCGGGTCGAGGAGCCGGAGCGTGGACTCGCCCCGCCGCCCTGTGCTCTCGACGAGACCGTCCTCCGTGAACTCGAGACCCTGGGTGAACGCCGTGGGGTCGTGGGGGACCCGCTCGATGACGCGGACCGTCCATTCCTGGTGCGAATCGTTCAGCGGCGCCGGCCATGGGCTCCCGCTGGTGTCGACGGCCTCGGGAATCGCGGACACGTCGTCGTCGCCGCAGGACGCGGCGAGCAGCAGCACGGCTACGGCCCCGATGGTCCAACGCATGGCGGTCATCGTTGCAGCTGGCCCACCACGAAGGGTGGCGAGCATTCAAGTTCGCCGTGATTCGCCGATGAAGGGAACGTGGAAGCCTCCCCTGACGTCCCCCTCGCCTCCGACGCGTCGCC
>BQJV01000315.1 GCA_021604885.1 Acidimicrobiales bacterium | reverse complement strand
GGTCAACCCTAGGTGTCGGTACCCTTCCGCCGGTGACGCCCCCCACCACCGATGCGCTCGAGCGCGTCGAGACCCTCAGAAACGTGGCGATGATCGCCCACGTCGACCATGGGAAGACGACCCTGGTCGACGCCCTCCTCCGCCAGGCCGGCGCCTTCCGCGAGGGAGCCGAGCTCACCGACCGAGTGATGGACTCGATGGACCTCGAGCGCGAGAAGGGGATCACCATTCTCGCCAAGAACACGGCGATCCGCTTCGGCGACGTGAAGATCAACATCGTCGACACCCCCGGCCACGCGGACTTCGGTGGTGAGGTCGAGCGCGCGCTGACCATGGTGGATGCCGTCGTGCTGCTCGTCGACGCATCCGAGGGTCCGCTCCCGCAGACGCGCTTCGTGCTCCGCAAGGCGCTGGCGCGTCGGCTCCCGGTCGTTTTGGTCATCAACAAGATCGATCGGCCCGACGCCCGCATCTCTGAGGTCGTCGACGATGTCTACGAGTTGTTCCTCGATCTCGACGCGGACGAGGAACAGATCGATTTCCCGATCGTCTACACGGTGGCGCGCGAGGGCCTCGCGACGCTCGACCCGGACGTTCCGGGCACCGACATGCAGCCGCTCTTCGATGTGCTGTTGAAGACCGTCCCGGCGCCCCTGCACGATCCGTCCCACCCGATGCGTGCGTGGGTGACCAATCTCGACTCGTCCCCCTACGTCGGTCGTATCGCCGTGTGTCGCGTCGAGCACGGCACGATCCGCAAGGGTCAGGCGATCGCCTGGTGCCGTGAGAACGGCACGGTCGCGAGTGCTCGGGTCGGCACGCTCACGGTCACCGAAGCGCTCGACCGCGTCGATGTCGACTCGGCCGGCCCCGGCGAGCTGATCGGTGTCTCCGGCCTCGAGGACGTCACGATCGGTGAGACGCTGGCCGATCCCGAGGATCCCCGTCCGTTCCCCGCGATCACCGTCGACGAGCCGACCCTGTCGATGACGATCGGCACCAACACGTCGCCCCTCGCCGGCGTCGACGGTTCGAAGCTGACCGCCCGGCTCATCAAGGCGCGCCTGGACGCGGAGCTGATCGGCAACGTGTCGATCCGCGTGCTGCTCACCGAACGACCCGACACCTGGGAGGTGCAGGGCCGTGGCGAGCTCCAGCTCGCGATCCTGGTGGAGACCATGCGACGCGAGGGCTTCGAGCTGACGGTCGGCAAGCCCGAAGTGCTCACCCGCGAGATCGACGGCACGCTCCACGAACCGACCGAGCGGCTGACGATCGACGTTCCCGAAGAACATGTCGGCGCGGTCACCCAGCTCCTCGGCGAGCGCAAGGCCCGCATGGAGGACATGACCAACCACGGCACCGGCTGGGTTCGTCTCGACTACATCGTGCCGGCTCGGGCCCTCATCGGGTTCCGCACCGAGTTCCTCACCGAGACCCGCGGCACGGGGCTCCTGCACCACGTCTTCGAGGGTTGGGTTCCGTGGGCCGGCGAGATCCGCACCCGCACTCGCGGCAGTGTCGTCGCGGACCGCACCGGTGAGACCACCGGCTACGCGATCCTCGCGCTCCAGGAGCGCACCGCGCTCTACGTCGCCCCGGGCGTGCGCGTCTACGAAGGGATGATCGTCGGCGAGAACGCTCGCGCCGAGGACATGGACGTCAACATCTGCAAAGAGAAGAAGCAGACCAACATCCGCACCCAGTCCAGCGACGACACCGTGCGGCTCACGCCGCCGAAGTTGTTCTCGCTCGAGCAGGCGCTCGAGACGATCGCGGACGACGAGTGCGTCGAGGTGACGCCCGAGAGCGTGCGGATGCGCAAGACGGTGCTCGACGCCGGCGACCGCGCCCGCATCGTCAAGAAGCTGAAGACCCCTCGCGACTAGGTGCGGTAGACCCGGGTCCCCGCGACCCGGTCGAAGAGACTGCGGTTCTGAGCGTCTGTCGCGATCATGATCGTCGCCGCGACTGCGATGGCGAGCCAGGCCAGGATCCCGAGGACGGGGATGATCGTGACCAGCCAGGGCACGGACCGCAGCGTCGCGGCCCCGACGCTCGGGTTGGTGCCGCCGGCTGAGCGGATGCGCATGCCGGTCGCGAGCTTGCCGGGCGATCCGCCCTTGGTGGTGATGAGGGCGATCGTGAGGGCGAGGAACACAATCCACCCGAGATAGATGCCGGGTCCACTGATCTCGAAGCTGAAGTCGTCACCGGTGCGGTCCGAGGTGTCCTCGAAGAACGGGATCGCGATCAGGATCGAGATCGCGACGCCGATGACGCCGTCGATCAGCACCGCGAGGATGCGAATGCCGACATCGGCGCCGCCGGAATCGGTGAGGGCGCCGGCCGGCCCGGTCGTCGGTGCGGGCGGCATCGGCTCGCCGACCCATTGACCGCCGTCCCAGTAGCGCACGTAGCCGGGGGGATCGCCCTCGGCGTGGTAGTGGCCCGGCGCGATGTTGCCGGAGGAGTCGGGGGTCGGTGCGGTCATGCGGTCCTCGGGGGGTCGGCGGCGGGGAGGCGGTCCTTGTGGACGACGCGGGTGCCGGCGATGCGATCGTACGCGCTGCGCCGCTCCGGATCGTCTATGACCCAGATGAGGCTGGCCAGGGTGACGCCGATCGTGATGAGGGCTCCGATGATGGGGACTTGTCCGACGAGTGCGGGGATCATCCGGCGGGCCCCGATCTCGAGCCCGGGGGGTGTGGTGGTCGCGTCGTCGCGCGTGATGCGCAGTCCGAGGATGAGCTTGCCGGGGGTGCCGCCGAGGAGGCCCACCATCAGCCACGAGACGAGCAGCCATATGAGGCCCACGGCGAGGATCGGCCAGTCGATCGAGAAGCTGAACGTGGAGTTCTGCTCGGTCCAGGACTCGACGTCGTCGAACTCGTTCAGGACAACGACGATGAAGACGGGCAGGAAGACGATGAAGGCGACGATCGCGTCGACGAACGACGCCCCGATGCGGATCCACACGCCGGCGAATCGGTCGTCCACAACCGGTTGGACATAGCCCGGTGGCGCCGGGACCGGATCGCCGACCCACTGGTGTCCGTCCCAGTAGCGAACGGTTCCGGGTGGGTCGCCCTGGGCGTGGTGGTGCCCGGGCGGGGCGAACGCGCTCTCGCTCACGCCAGTCGGACCGGGAGCGACTTGAGCGAGTTGTTGAGGTTCGACTGCTGCCGTCGGGGTTCGCCGTTGAGTTCGATCGACGGCCACCGGTCCAGGACCTCCTCGAGGAAGACGCGGCCCTCGAGCCGGGCGAGATGGACCCCCAGGCAGAAGTGGGTGGCGATGCCGAAGGACAGGTGGTGGTTCGGACTGCGGGTGATGTCGAAGCGCTGCGGATCGTCGAAGACGTCCTCGTCGCGATTGGCGGAGGTGTACATCATCGCGACCTTGTCGCCCGCCGCGATCGACGCGCCGCCGAGCTCCGTGTCGGCCGTGGCCGTGCGCCGGAAGTAGTGCAGCGGGTTCGCCCAGCGCAGGATCTCCTCCACGGCCGAGGGGATGAGTGTGGGGTCGTCGCGCAGCATCCGGAGCTGGTCCGGGTGCTGGAGCAGGGCGAACAGTCCGCCGGAGAGCATGGTGCGGGTCGTGTCGTTCCCGGCGGTCACCAGCTGTACGAAGAAGCGACCGAAGTCGATGTCGGTCATCTGCTTGCCGTCGAACTCGCCGCCGAGGAGGAGATCGGTGAGGTCACCCTGCTCGGGCATCTCCCGGCGTTTTGCGGCGAAGCCGATGCCGTACATCGCCATGTCCACGCTCGAATTGCCGCGGTCGGCCGCGTCGGCGATGTCGGGATCCTGGCCGCCGCTGTTGCGTTCGGCCATGGCGTGGATGTCGGCCCAGTCCTCGCGGGGGATGCCCATCAGCTCGCCGACCACTTGACTCGGGAGATGGGCGCACACGTCGTGGACGAACTCGACCTCGGCGCCGAGGGCGTCGGCCCGGTCGAGGATCTCCCGGGTGATCGTGCGGATCCGGTCCTCCATGCCGCCGATGACCCGAGCCTTGAACTCGGGCGCGATCGGTCGCCGGTAGGCGGTGTGTCGCGGGGGATCCATTGCGAGGAGCATGTCCTGCATCTGTTCGAGGCTCGCCGGCTCGAGATCCTCGATCACCACGCCGCCGAGCGTCGCGGAGAAGATGTCGGGATGCTTGGCGACATGCACGACGTCGGCATGGCGCAGCACCGCCCAGTAGCCCGGTTCGCCGTCCATCGGCTGCCACACCACGGGCTCCTCGCGGCGCAGTCGGGTGAACAGCTCGTGGGGTGGACCGTCGACGTAGGTCTCGGGGCGATGGAGGGCGAGGTCCACGGCGATTCAGCCCACGCGGCGGAGGTCGACCACGAAGATCAGCGTCTCGTTCGGGCCGATCACCCCACCGGCGCCGAACTGGCCGTAGCCCATGTCCGGTGGGATGGTGAGGCGGCGACGACCGCCGACCTTCATGCCCTGCACGCCCTGGTCCCACCCCTGGA
>BQJV01000314.1 GCA_021604885.1 Acidimicrobiales bacterium | reverse complement strand
TTCGGGGGCGAGATATTTCGCGGTTCCGAGCACGATGCCGGTCGCCGTGCGGTCGCCGGCATTGGCCGTGGCGATCCCGAAGTCCGTGAGCTTCGGCGTGCCGTTGGGAGCGAGCAGCACGTTCGCCGGCTTGACGTCGCGATGGACGAGCCCGTGCCGATGCAGCTCACCGAGTGCCGCGCACAGGTCCACACCCAGCCCCGCGGCTTCGGTGGGGCTGAGGCCGCCTTCGTCGAGGCGTCGGCGCAGATCCGGCCCGTCGACCCACTCCATGACGATGCCGGGGTGATCCCGGGTCGAGTCGTAGACCGCCACGAGGTTCGGATGGTTCACCGTGGCGGCGGTGTGCGCCTCGGCGCGGAACCGGTCGAGGAGGTCGGCGTCCTCCATCAGATGGCCGTGCAGGAGCTTGACGGCGACGCGGCGACGGAGGAACTCGTCCTCGGCCTCCCACACCGTGGCGGTCGCGCCGGAGGCGCGCGAGGTCAGGAGTCGGTACCGCTCGTCCAGGAGAGCGCCGGATTCGACCGCAGCCACGCCGCGGACGGTAGTGCCCGCACCCGGGAGCGTCCCCGCGGTGCTCAGGCGGGCGTCTGGAAAGCGAGCCCCATCACGCGGGGACCGCCGTGGGTGCCGATCACCGGCCCGATCTTCTCGACGCGGATCGTGTCGAGGTCGACGATGCCGTCGAGCATCGCCAGGAAGTCCTCCAGATCCGGCGCATCACCGTGCATCACGGCGAGTTTCTCCACCGTGCCGACCTCGATGAGCTTGTCCCGCAGCCAACCCAGCGCCTTCTTGCGGGTGCGCTGCTTGCCGGCCTCCTCGACCTCGCCACTCGAGAGATCGAGGATCGGCTTGATCGCGAGCATCGAGCCCAGCAGCGCCTGGGCGCCGCCGATGCGGCCGCCCTTCTTGAGGTTGTCGAGCGTGTCGAGCGTGCCGAACACCTGGGTGCGGCTGCTCAGGTCGTGCACGGCCGCCACGATGTCGGTCGCGGAGGCTCCATCTCGTCCCATCTCGGCAGCGGCGAGGACGATGGATCCGAGTCCGGCAGTGATCGAGCCACTGTCGACGACATGGATCTCGGCGTCCGGCAGGTCCGCCTTCAGGTTGTCCGCGGCCGTCTGGGCCGACTGCATCGTGGCGGACAGTGCAGCGGAGAGGTTGATGCACACGACGGCCGAGGCGCCGGCATCGAGCTGGCGACGGAAGGCGGCATCGAATTTTCCCGGCGCCGGTGCGGCGGTCTCCGGAAGATCGTCGGAGTCCGCGAGGAGCGCATAGAACTCCGTGACCGAGAGCTCGTCGCGGTCGACGTACTCGCGGTCACCGAAGCGGATCGACAAGGGGACGACCTCGATGCCGAACTCGTCGACCTCCTCTCCTCGGAGGTCACAGGCACTGTCGGTGACGATGCGAACGGTCACGATTCCCCTTCCACGGGATCCTCGGTAGGCGATGCCGGATCCTCGTCTGACGCGGCAGCGACCGTAGCAGCGGCGCGGTTGCGGCGGACACGGAGGATCGTGCGGATCCACCAGACCCCCAGGATCACCAGCGCGACGACCGAGATCGCGAGACCCAGTCCGGAGATGGCCGTCGAGCGGATGTCGACGGCGCCCGAGGCCAGTTCGAAGGCCCCTCCCGGGGAGACGATGGTCGCGGTGACACGGGCGTCGCCCGACGCGAGCGTCTCGACCGGGATGACGATGTCGTTGTCGCCGGGCTGCAGACGCAGCTCGCGGCGCTCGCCGTCCGGGAACCGGATCTTCTCGGCCGACAGCACCAGCTCGACGTTGAGCGTCACCGCCTGGTTGTTCACGATCGTGAGCGGGAGGTCCGTCCGACGATCCGTGAGCGTGATGCGATCGCCGGGAGGCACCTCGACGCCGGCGGTGCGCTCGAGGACCTCGGCGAAGACGGCGTCCGCGTAGCCGGTGGCCTCGTCGGCCGTCAGATCGCTGCTGACCGCGGCCCGCAGCTGTTTCGCCAACGAGTCGACGCTCTCTGTCTCCGGTTCAAGCATTGCGGACAGGGTCGAGATCGCCGATCGAGCGGCCTGGAGTTCGGCGACGACGTCCTGGATGTCGGGTGCCGCAACTGCTCGCAGTTCCGCCCTCGTCGCGGTGCCGCCGAGCCGTTCGGGGTCGAGGTTGGCGAGTGCGTTGACACCCACGACGCGGAGTTCGCGGTGTTCGTCGATGCCGGTGAGCAGCACGTCGAGGGCCACCGGATTCACGCGGTCGATGTCCAGCAGCGCGGCAGTGTCGGCTGACCGATCGTCGTAGAGGGCGGTCAGGAGTTCGGCGAGGGCGTGGTAGCCCGCGAGTTCGGGGTCGTCGCCGGCGAGTGTGTCGTGCAGCGCGTCGTCGATCCGGAGTGCGGCCATCGCGACACCGTTGTCGTCGAGGATCGTGAGGGGTTGGTCGGCCTCGTCGGCTCGGGTGGCGGGATCCAGCTGGTCGTCCTGCGCGATGACGACGCTTGCGCCCGCCGCCCGCAGCACGGACAGCGTGGCGGGAGTGGCGTCGCCGTCGAGGCGGACGATGCCCGAGGGAGCCGTGCCGGCCAGTTCTTCGAACGTGTCATGGCCCAGCGCGTAGCCGGCGATCACCAGGTCCGCTTCACCGGCGACCCGCCAGGCCTCTTCGTCCATGGCGACCCATGGCGAGCGCTGGAGCGGCCGCCGGTCGATCAGCTCGACGATCTCCGCCAGTGACGTGGCGTCGACCTCCGCAAGCGCGGATAGGGTCTCGGGTCGGATCGAGAACGTGGTGGCGATGCCCGACGACACGCCTTCCAGCCGCTCGATGAGCGGAGCGGGATCGACGGTGACGCTCTGATCGGCGTGGTGGCCGACCGGCGCGTCGAGCGAGGAGATGAATCCGACCCGGCCGCGCCGAGCTGTGACGTCGTCGATGACCACGAAGCTGGTTGCGAGGTCATCGAGGACGTCGCCGTCCTCGTTCACGAGGGTGACGACGACCGGAAGCGTGCCCGCGTCTCGCCGCAGCAGCTCCCCGATGACCGCATCGTCGAGGGTGATGGTCACGGCGCCGTCGTCGTCGGTGGTGAGGAAGGCCTGGTCGAAACAGTCGCCGTCGAGGGTGCACTCGAACGCGGCGAGTCGGGCGCCGGTGGTCGACGGCTCGGCGTGGTGGTCGCGTACGGCCCCGCGTGATGACGCCGGGTCGGCGAGGACGGTGACGCCGATGCGAGCATCGTCCGGGGCATCGATCACGTCCACGACGATCTCGGCCGGGTCGTTGTCGATGACGAGTGTCTGGCTGACGAAATCGAGCGACGGGGCCGGGCGCTGGGCCTGTCCGACGCCGGGGGAGACGAGGACGGTGGTCGTGGCCATGGCGGCACCCAGCGCGAGGACAGCGGCGCGCGAACGGCGGGGAGTCATGCGGGGGAGCCGATCATCGGACGGTGCGAGCCATCACCGTGAGATTGTGCTCAGCCGGCCGGAACCCGAGATGGCGATAGAGCCCGAGGGCCCGCGCGTTCGCCTCCTGCGTGTTCACCCAGCCGACGGTGGCCCCGCGACGGCGCATCCAGTGGAGCGCGTCGTGGACGAGCGTGCTGCCGAGACCCGCTCCTTGACGTTCGGGGTCGACGGCGAGTCGCTGTAGGAACCCCTGGGTGCCGGCCCGTCCTGCGACGGCGTAGCCGACGATCGCGGGGTCGCGGATCACGCGCAGGCGACTGACCGGCGTGGCGTCCATGGCGTCGTCGAGACCGTCGCTGTCGAGATGCCAGAAGTCGTCGAACGTGCGGGCATCGAGGTCGAGCACCGCGGCGCGGTCGCCGTTGCGGGCCCGCTCGATGCGCATGCCGGTATTCCGTCGGCGCCACCGTTTGGCGGCCGGGGGCAGACCGGTCAGGTCGTGTTTCAAGAGGTGGAGGTGTTCGTGTTCCACGAACCCGTCCCGCATGAGCGCCGCCTTCTCCGGCGGGGCGACGGCCGCGGTGACGACGTCGGCGAAGCCGCGGGCGCCGAGCTCGGCCCGAGCCTTCGCGAGTGCCTGCGCGGTGAGCGTGTGGGCCGGGCTGAGTGGCACCAGATACGCGAGGTCGCCTCGGGTTCGCCAGCTGCCCGCCCGGAAGCGAGCGCCGTCGACGGTGATGGACTGGAGAACCATGGCGACGACCACGATACGCCCCGCCGCCGCCACGGCGGGAGGGCTACGCTCAGCTTCCTGTCGTGGAACACCGGTTCGTCCGGAGGAGTCACCCGTGCTGGCCGTAGTCACCGACGAACGCTGTGCCGCCCATGTCGCGGGCACGCATCATCCGGAGCGCCCAGACCGGCTAGCCGCTGCGGTCGACGGGGTCCGTCGCGCGAGCGTCGACGACGCCATCGTCACGGTGCCGCCGCGCCAGGCGACCGACGCGGAGCTTGCCCGCGTCCACACCCGCGAGCTGATCGACCATGTGTACGCCGTCGCTGCCCGGGGGGGTGGCCGTCTCGACCCCGACACGGTCATGAACGATGCGAGCCTCG
>BQJV01000313.1 GCA_021604885.1 Acidimicrobiales bacterium | reverse complement strand
GCCGAGGGTGTAGGCGGCGCCGCCGCCGAGAAGGAGCACGATCTGCTCCACCGTCAGCGCCGAGAGCAGCCACGGCACGAACACCACCATCGACCAACCGAAGACCAGGTACGCGCCGTTCATCACGCCGGCCGGCGGATGGATCGGGACCCATTCCGCCGTGATCCCCAGCGTCGCGCCGACCCAGGCCACACCGAGCATCCATCCGGCGACGGATCCGTCGAGCCCGAGCATGGCGATCGGGGTGGCGGTCGTGGCGAACATCAGGAAGATCGCCGTGTGATCGAGCCGGACCATCAGCTCGACCCGCTCGATGGGCCAGTCCCGGAGGTGGACGATCGCGCTGACGCCGAGCATGGCGGTGTTGCCGATCGAGAAAACGGCCATCGCCAGCGTGGCCCGATTGCCGTCGGCCCCGACGGTGAGGACGATGCCGGCCACCACAGAGGCGACGGCGGCCCAGCGATGCAGCACGCCGCGGAACCGGGGCCGGGGACGACGCAGCAGACGACGAGCGGACGGCGAGAGGGCGTCGGCGCGCGGGTCTTCCAGGAGATGCACGCACGGAAGGATACGCGAGCGCGCCCCTCGACTCGATGCTGGGCCTACGCTTTCCAGCCGTGAGCACCCACGTCATCTCCACAACGACGTGGTGTGACGACGCCGAGCTCGAGGCCCGACGGCGGCCCCGGACCGACATCGTCGCCGAGCAGCCCGCAGACGACGGCGTGTACGAGCTCGCCCACGGCCCGTTTCGGGAGTACCGGCGCGAGCTCACGGCCGAGCCCGCCGAAGACGGCCGCTGGCACGTGGACGAGAAGACGACGTACCGCCTGGCGGTGCCGGTCTGGGGTTGGCTGTTCCGACTACCCGTCGCCCGAGCCCTACGCCGCCGTCAGGACCACTTCGGCTACTGGTGGGCGCCGCCGGACCGCCTCGATGCGCGCGCCGCGATGGTGCTCGGCCTGCTCGCCGCCGTCCAGATCGTCGATGGGTACCTCGGAACCGTTCTCACCCAGACACTCACCTTCGCAACCGACGAGTTCGGCCAGGGCAACGACGCGCAGGGATGGGTGCTCGGCGTGGTGCGGGCCGGCGTGCTGTTCAGCCTCGTCGCCGTGTCGCTCGCCGATCGGCGGGGGCGTCGAGCCATGCTGATCGCCGTCGGGGTAACGAGCTGCCTCTTCACGTTCCTCGGCGGCCTCGCGCCCAACATCTGGGCACTCGGCGGCACCCAACTCATCGCCCGCGGCCTCTCGACCGGTCTCGGGATCCTGATCGCGATCATCGCGGTCGAGGAGATGCCGGCGCGAAGTCGGGCCTGGGCCGCCTCGGTCCTCGTATTGAGCGCCGGGCTCGGGTCCGGCATGGCGGTCTGGGTCCTGCCGGTCGCGGATCTCGACGAACAGGGCTGGCGGGCGATCTATCTGCTGGCCGGGTTCGGCGTCTTCCTCGTGCTGTGGGTCGGGCGCCGCCTCCCCGAGACCCGCCGATTCACGGAAGCCCTCGACCACGAGACCACCGCTGCACTGATCCCCGACGAGCGAGACCGACGGCGCCAACGACTGATCCTGCTGGGGTTCTCCGCGTTCCTGCTCTCGATGTTCTTCGCGCCGGCGTCGAGCTTCCAGAACGACTTCCTCAAGGACGAGCGGGGATTCTCCGCCACGGGCATCTCGATCTTCACCGTGGTCACCGCGACGCCGGCCGGCCTCGGCGTGCTCGTCGGCGGCTATCTGGCGGAGACCCGGGGCCGAAAGCCGGTCGGTGCGCTGGGGATCGTCATCGGCGCCGTGTTCGCGACGACCGCCTATTTCGTGAGCGGCCCGATCCTCTGGCTGGCGACTCTCGGCGGCGTCGTCCTCGGCGGCATCGCGGTCCCGGCCCTGGCGGTGTACGGGCCGGAGCTCTTCGGCACCCACGATCGGGGCCGGGCGAACGGCGTGATCGTCACGGTCGGCGTGCTCGGCAGCGCCGTCGGGCTCGTGTTCGTCGGCCAGCTGTCCGATCGGTGGGGTGAGATCGGACCTGCCCTCGCGTTGCTCTCCGCCGGTCCTCTGATCGTGGCGTGGCTGGTCCTGCGTCACTATCCGGAGACCGCGGGGATGGAACTCGAGGAGATCAATCCGGAGGACCGCTGAGCGGTACCGTTGACCGCCATGAGCGAGATCAACCGCCGCGCTTTTCTCATCGGAACGGGGGCCATCGGCCTCGCGGCGTGCGCGGCGCCCGAGCGGGATCTCCTCGATGCCTACGAGGGGGTGGACATCCCGCTCGAGCCGGGGTCCACGACCCTTCCGCCGACCGACGGCTCGACACCGGACACCACCATCGGCGCGGTGCCCGACGCGACGCCCTCCACCGGCGCGCCGGGCACGCCCATGGAACAGCTCATCGCCTCGATCGAGCCACCGGCGGACCGCATCGGGGTGTCCTTCGTCGCCCGCGCGCCGGACGACCGCTCGCAGGTGCCGGTCTACGAGACCGTGGGCGATGCGGCTCCCGCCTGGACGTTCGCGAACCCGATCGAGTCGGGCGGCAGTCTCGTGCTCCTCGTCGACGACTTCGACGGCATCGACCACTATCGCGTCCTCCTGCCGATCCGCCCGAACGGGTCCTTCGGCTGGGTCCACAAGAACGACGTCGACGTGCTGCGCCACAACCACGCCATCCGCGTCGATCTCGACAACTTCACGATCACGGTGTTCGACCACGAGCAGGAGGTGCTCTCCACCACCGTCGGCGTGGCCCGCGAGAACGCTCCCACGCCGCTCGGGCGCTACTACACGACCGAGATCATCCGGCCCTCCACGCCGGACTCCGTCTACGGCGCGTTCGCCTACGGGCTGTCCGGGTTCTCGGACACCTTCGTTTCGTTCAACGGCGGCCCCGGGCAGCTCGGGATCCACGGCACGAACGACCCGTCGACGATCGGCACCAACGTGTCATCCGGGTGTGTGCGGCTCACCAACGAGGACATCACCCACATGGTGGAGGATCTCGAGATCAGGAGCGGCGTGCCCGTCGAGGTGATCTGAGCCGGCCCCGCGCTGCCTCGATCGCATCGAGTTCCGCTTCCTCGACCTCCACCGCCGCCCCGCGCAGGCGCGGGTGGAAGACGCTGAAGAGCCCCAGCGCCAGCGCGGCGATGCCGATGGGCACGACGGCATCACCCTCGCCCGTATACGTGGGGTAGAGCACGAACGCGGACACCAGGGCCGTCCAGAGCCACAGGATCAGCACCGACCGTCGGTGCCCGTGACCGAGGCGCATCAGCCGGTGGTGAAGGTGTTCCTTGTCCGCCTCCGCGACGCCGTAGCGCTTCACCGCCCGTCGCATGATCGCGAAGATCGTGTCAACGATCGGCACGGCGAGGATCAGCAGCGGGATGAAGATCGGGGCGAAGAAGAAGAACGCCTGCCCCGAGAACTCCTCCGTCGTCCGGCCGCCGACCGACATCGTCGATGCCGCCATCAGAAGACCGAGCAGGAGTGAGCCACCGTCGCCCATGAAGATCCGGGCCGGATGGATGTTGTGGGGCAGGAACCCGATGCAGACGCCGAAGGTGATGCACGCCCACAGCGCGCCCGGATTCGCCGGGTCGAGCACGCCCTCGTTCCCCAGCTGGAGTGCATAGAGGAAGAACGTCGCGGACGCGATCGCGACGATGCCGCCGGCCAGCCCGTCGAGGCCGTCGATGAGGTTCACGACGTTCGCCATGCCGACGACCCACAGGACGGTGACGAGGGCGGACCAGTCCGCGGACAGGAAGAGCAGATCGAAGAAGGGCACCCGGAAGAAGAGGATCGACACGCCGGTGAGCGACATCACCGAGCCCGCCAGCACCATGCCGGCCATCTTCGCGGGAGCCGAGATCTCACGGACGTCGTCGACGAACCCGACACTCCACATGATCCCCGCCGCGAGCACGACGCCGAACATCTCGGTGCGGGCCGCCATCACGCCCGAGAACTCGTCGAGAACCGCGGCAGTGGCGAAGGCACCGAGGAGGCCGACGAGCATGGCCGCGCCACCGCCCTGGGGCGTGGGCACGAGATGGACACGACGCTCGTCGGGCGCGGCGACCGCGCCGATGCGAATCGACAGTCGTCGGACCAGCGGGACCGCGAGGAACGTGATGAGAGCCGCGGCGGCGCCGACCGTCAGGTAGGCGGACAGGGCCGGCACAGCGAAGCGGGGCTCAGGCCCCGAGCTCGGGGTACGGCGGGAACCGGCTGCACAGATCCGCCGCCTCCGCCTTGACCGCAGCGACCGCGGAGGCGTCGGCCCGGTCCCGCAGCGCCCGGGCGATGAGTTCGGCCACCGTCGCCATGTCGGCGGGCTGCATGCCCTGCGTGGTGACGGCGGGCGTGCCGATCCGCACGCCGGACGTGACGAAGGGCGACCGCGGATCATCGGGCACGGTGTTCTTGTTGAGGCTGATGCCGGCGTCGTCGAGGACGGCCTGCGCCTCCTTGCCCGTGAGATCCTCGTCGAACCCGCGGAGGTCGACGAGCAGG
>BQJV01000312.1 GCA_021604885.1 Acidimicrobiales bacterium | reverse complement strand
GTTCTGGGTGAACGGAGCACCGGAAACCGCGCCTCCGTTCACCCAGAACGGGAGATCAGCGGTGGTCGCGATGGCAGGTGAAGGTCACCTCGCGCAGGACGCGCTCGGTGGTACCGACGGCCTGAAGACCCGGCCCCTGGGCCAGGCGCAGTGCCGCGAAATCGACGTACGTGGAGTTCCGGGGAGTGGTCATGGCTCCAGTATCGGCGACGACATGCATGACGTTCGCTGTTCGAACTTCTCTTTTCCATCGAATCTTGTCATGCCTGCGGTAGGGTCGATCCATGCAACTCGACGTCGAATCCGTGCGGGCCTTCATCACCGTCCTCGACCACGGCGGCATGACTGCGGCGGCCGAGGTGCTCGACATGAGCCAGTCCGCGGTGAGCTGGAAGATCAAGCGTCTGGAGGAGCGGGTCGGACGCGACCTCCTCCTCCGCGACGGACGCACGCTCACCCCCACCCATGACGGCCGGGAGCTGCTCGAACACGGACGGATGCTCGTCAGCATCCACGACGAGGCGGTCCAGCGGCTGAGCAGCACGGCACTGGAGGGCAACGTGCGGCTCGGCTCGACCGAGGAGGCCAGCGCGCTCTGCACCGGCGCGGTGTGTGGCCGGTTCACCCGCATCCATCCGGACGCCGACCTCGACTTCCATGTCGACCGGTCGAGCCGACTGGCCGAGATGATCGAACAGGGCGAGCTGGATGTGGCCGTCCTCCAACTCGCCGAGCACGAGGTGCGGGCAAGCGATCGCCTCCTCTGGCGCGACGAACTCCGCTGGGTCTCGTCGCCGGACTGGACCTACGACGAGGGTCCGGTCCCGCTCATCACGTTCGGGCAGGACGGGTTCTACCGGCCGGTCTCCGAGGAGGCGCTGGACCGCGCCGGTATCCGCCACCGGGTGGCGTACTCCGGACCGAGTACGGCCGGGGTGCTGTCCGCCGTCGCCGCCGGGATCGGTGTCGCGCTCCTCAGCAGCAGATCCATCACCGGCCCCGTCATCGACTGGCCACGCGCGGCGACGCTCGAACGGCCGCCCACCGTCGTGAACGTGGCCCGCGCGGCGCGGGGCGCGACCTCTGAGGTCGCCAACGCGTTGATCGACGACATCCGCGCGGAGATGGGCGAGATCGCGGCCCTCGACTGACGCACGCCGTTTCGGCAGCCGCGGCAGGGGACAACTACGTTCTGCCGGATGCCCATCCGCTCCTCCGCCCGGGTCGGCGCAGCCGCGCTCGCCCTCGCCCTGCTCGCCGCGACCTGTGCGGACGACACGGCGGGTTCCGATCCCGAGCCGAGCCCCGGAGTCACCGAGACCACCACGACCGCCCCGTCCACGACCGTCGCGGCCGACGACGGCGCAGGAGACGGCAGCAGTGACGACAGCGGCAGTGTCGACGGCAGCAGTGACGACGCCGCCGATCCGACCGCTGAGCCGGCCTGGCAGAACGGCGACTCGGCGTTCCTCTTCGACCAGGACCAGCTCCACACCTTCGAGTTGACGCTCGACGAGGAGGCCCTCGCCTTCCTCGACGCGGACCCGGTCGCGGAGGAGTACGTCGAGGGCAGCCTCACCTTCAACGGGGAGACGCTCGACCGCGTCGGCATCCGCTACAAGGGGTCGATCGGCGCATTCTTCTCCTGCGTCTCCGAGGTCAACTTCAGCAATCTCACCGCGATCGGCGGACACAAGACCTGCCGCAAGCTCTCCATGAAGGTGAAGGTCAACTGGGACGGCCAGGACCAGACCTTCTACGGCGTGCGCAAGCTCCAGTTCCACTCGATGAGCAACGACCCGTCGCTCATGCACGACCGGCTCGGCTATCAGCTGTTCCGCGACATGGGCATCGCCGCCCCGCGCTCGGTGCACGCACGGCTCGTGCTCAACGGCGAGGAGATCGGTGTGTTCGCTCTGGTCGAACAGATCGACGGCCGGTTCACCCGCGAGAACTTCGACGACGGCACGGGCAACCTCTACAAGGAGGTGTGGCCGATCGTCGGCAACCAGATCGCCAACGACCGGGAGCTGTTCGCCGGTCTCAAGACCAACGAGGACGAAGACCCCCGCTACGACCAGATCCAGTCGTTCGCCCAGGCCGTCCGCGACGCCGACGAGGAGGACCGGGGAGCCGAGCTCGCCCGTTTCATGGACATCGACGAGGTGGCTCGCTACGCCGCCGTCGATCGAACGATCCGCAACGACGACGGCGTGTTCCACGTCTACTGCTTCAACGGCACCGACGCCCCGTGCGCCCCGCACAACTACTACTGGTACGAGGAACCGACCGCCGGGACGATGCACCTGATCCCGTGGGATCTCGACCACGCGTTCTCGAGCCTGATCACGCCCCAGAATCCGGTCGTTCCCATCCGCGACGATCTCGGCGAGATCTCGAACGACTGCGAGCCGTTCGGCGGCTTCGCCGGGTTCGCCCAGGTGTCCGCGGCCTGCGACCCGATCCTCGGGGCGATCGCCTCGTTCGACGAGGAGATCGATGCCCAGGTCGCCGAGTTCCTCGCCGGCCCCTTCGCCCTCGACCGCGTGAACGAACTCCTCGACACCTGGACCGAGCAGATCCGCGACGCCGTCGAACAGGAGGCGGAGGACCACGCCGATGCGCTGCGGGTGAGCAGCTGGGAGGCCTCGGTGGAATGGCTCCGCGAACAGGTCGCCTGGGTGCACGAGCAGGCCGAGATCGGATGACGACGCGGTGACCACGGAGATCGACGAGCTGCGCGAGCGCTACCGCCAGGAGCGGGAGAAGCGGCTCCGCGATGACGGGCTCGCCCAGTACGTGGCGTTCGAGGGCGACTTCGAGGAGTTCGACCGCGATCCGTGGGTCGAGCCCGGATTCGAGCGCGGCGCCATCACCGAGGAGGTCACGGCGGTCATCGTCGGCGGCGGCTTCGCCGGCATGCTCACGGCGGTCGAGCTGACCCGGCTGGGCATACGCGACTTCCGCATCGTCGAGAAGGCCGGCGACTTCGGCGGCACTTGGTACTGGAATCGCTACCCCGGCTGCATGTGCGACGTGGAGTCCTACAGCTACATGCCACTGCTCGAAGAGACCGACTACATGCCGGCCGAGAAGTACGCGAGTGCCTCGGAAATCTTCGAGCACTGCCGGCGGATCGGCAACCACTTCGACCTCTACCCCCACGCCCTGTTCCAGACCGAGATCGAGAACGCGGCATGGGACGACGACGAGCGTCGCTGGCACATCACGACGACCCGCGGCGACCGCCTCACCGCACGCTTTTTCGTCACCGCCGGCGGCATCCTCCACAAGGCGAAGCTGCCCGGCATCCCCGGCATCCAGGACTTCGCCGGGCGCTCGTTCCACACCGCACGGTGGGACTACGACTTCACCGGCGGCGCGCCCCGCGAACCGATGGACAAGCTCGCGGACATGCGGGTCGGTGTGATCGGCACGGGAGCAACGGCGGTGCAGGTGGTGCCGCAACTCGCCCGCACCGCGAAAGAGGTCTACGTCTTCCAGCGCACGCCGTCCGCCGTCGGCGTGCGCAACAACGGCCCCACCGACGAGGAGTGGTTCCGCAGCCTCGAGCCGGGGTGGCAGGCCGAGCGGATGAAGAACTTCACCCAGGCCGTGACCGGTGAGAAGCCGGAGCAGGATCTCGTGCAGGACGGCTGGACCGACGTGCTCTGGGACGCGACCAACGAGACCGTCGAGACCGAGGCCGAGCGCGAGGAGCTCGAACGGCTCGACTTCGAGGTCATGGCGAAGCTCCGCGCTCGCGTCGACGATGTCGTCGACGATCCGGAAACCGCCGAAAAGCTCAAGCCCTGGTACGGCAAGCACTGCAAGCGCGTGTGCTTCCACGACGACTATCTCGCGGCCTTCAACGAGCCGAACGTACATCTGGTGGACACCGATGGCGTCGGGGTCCGCGAGGTGAGCCCCGCGGGGCCCGTCGTCGACGGCGTCACGTACCCGCTCGACCTGTTGATCTTCGCGTCGGGGTTCGAGGTGACGACACCACTCGCCCAGCGGCTCGGGTTCGACCCGGTCGGCCGAAGTGGCCGGCCCCTCAGCGAGCGCTGGCACGACGGGGCCCACACGCTGCACGGGGTGCTGAGCGCCGACTTCCCCAACATGATGATCATCAGCACGGTGCAGGCGGGGTTCGGCACGAACTTCGTGCACTTCCTGTCCGAGTCCGCGAAGCACGTCGCCGCCCTCGTCGACACCTGCCTCCGGGAGGGCATCGAGGCGATCGAGGCCACCCCCGAGGCGGAAGACGAGTGGCTGGCCGTCCTCCACGACGTCGCCATGGGACTCGCCCACTACTCGGCGTCGTGCACGCCGGGCTACTACAACAGCGAAGGCGCCCGGACCTCACAAGGGGCGCGCAATCTCGTGTATCCCGGCTCGCTCCTGCACTACGCCGGCTATCTGGAGCGCTGGCGCGAGGCCGGCGACATGGCCGGCACCGTGGTGGCGAGATCCGACTAGGACCGGCTCAGATCTCCTTTTGCGGAAATCCGGGGCCGAAG
>BQJV01000311.1 GCA_021604885.1 Acidimicrobiales bacterium | reverse complement strand
GAATTCCTCTACGTCGAGGACGCCGCCGAGGGGATCGTCGCGGCGGCGGAGCGCTACGACGGACCGGAGCCCGTGAACCTCGGCGCCAACCGCGAGATGCTCATCAAGGAGCTGGTCGAGATCATCGCCGAGCTCAGCCGGTTCGAGGGTCGGATCCGCTGGGACGACACGCGCCCCGACGGACAGCCGCGACGCTGCGTCGACCCGACGCGGGCGCGGGAGCTCTTCGGCTTCGAGGCCGGCACCGAGTTCCGCGACGGCCTGGCCGCCACGATCGCGTGGTTCGAAGCCAACCGCGACGAGGCCGAAGCCCGCAACACCTGACCTCGCGTTCGCAGAGGGTCAGGACGCGGCGAGAATGCCCGCGATGTGAGCGGCCGTCCGCTCGATGCCTTCGCGCAGCTGGACCTCGGGGGTCCACCCGAGCAGGTCACGGGCGCGGCTGATGTCCGGACACCGCTGGGTGGGATCGTCGACCGGCAGCGGCCGGTGGACGATCGACGACGACGAATCCACGATCTCGATCACGATCGCTGCGAGCTCCGCCACGGTGAACTCGTGGGGGTTGCCGATGTTGACCGGATCGTGCTCGTCGCTGTCGAGCAGCGCCAACAGGCCCCGGATCTCGTCGTCCACGAAGCAGAAGCTGCGGGACTGGGAGCCGTCGCCGTAGACGGTGAGGTCGTCGCCCCGCAATGCCTGGACGATGAAGTTCGAGACCACCCGACCGTCGTTCGGACGCATCCGCGGGCCGTAGGTGTTGAAGATGCGCACGATGCGCGTGTCGAGCCCGTGGTAGCGGTGGTACGCCATCGTCATCGCCTCGGCGAACCGCTTGGCCTCGTCGTAGACGCCGCGGGGGCCGACCGGGTTCACGTTGCCCCAGTAGGTCTCCTGTTGCGGGTGCTCGTGGGGGTCGCCGTAGACCTCCGAGGTCGAGGCGAGGAAGAACGTCGCCCCCTTCGCCTTCGCGAGCCCCAGGGTGTTGTGGGTGCCGAGCGAACCGACCTTCAGCGTCTGGATCGGCATCTCGAGATAGTCGATGGGTGACGCCGGGCTCGCGAAGTGCAGCACCGCGTCCACGTGTCCCTCGACGTCGATGTAGTTCGAGACGTCGTGTTCGCGGAACCCGAACCGCGCGTTGTCGCGCAGATGCGCCACGTTGGCGAGATCCCCGGTGACCAGATTGTCGATGCAGACGACCTCGTCGCCCCGGTCGAGGAGCCGATCACACAGATGGGAACCGAGGAAGCCGGCACCACCCGTGACGACCACTCGCGCCATCAGTTGCGCCCGACGCCCTGATAGGTGAAGCCACGTCGCCGGACCGCACCGCGGTCGAGCAGGTTGCGGGCATCGATCACGTGCTTGTCCGCCATCGAGTCGGCGATCTTGTCCAGATCCAGCCACTTGAAGTCGTCCCACTCGGTGGCGACCACGAGCGCGTTCGCTCCCTCACAGGCGGCGTAGGCGTCGTCGACGACCTCAAGACCGTCGATGTCGACGGACTTCACGGCGGGGTCGTAGCCCCGAACCGTGGCACCGGCGGCGATCAGGCGGCGGGCGACGGCGAGTGCCGGCGATTCGCGGGTGTCGTCGGTGCCGGCCTTGAAGGCGAGACCCAGCAGTGCGACGGTCGCGCCGTCGAGCTTCGTGACGGAGCCGACCTTGCGCACGATGCGCTCGAACTGCTCGTCGTTGACGGTGACCACGCCGCGCATGAGCGCGAAGTCGTAGCCGGCGTCCTCGGCGATCGAGATGATCGCCCGGGAGTCCTTCGGGAAGCACGAGCCGCCCCAGCCGGGTCCGGGTCGCAGGAACTCGTGACCGATCCGATGGTCGTAGCCCATGCCGAGCAGGACATCGTTGACGTCCGCGCCAACCGCTTCACACACCGCAGCGATGGCGTTCGTGAACGAGAGCTTGGTGGCGAGGAAGGCGTTCGCGGCGTACTTGCAGGTCTCGGCCGACGCCGGGTCGGTGACCATCACGGGCGCCCGCACGCCGAGGTAGAGCGAGGCGACCCGACCGGCAGCGGCCTGGTCGTCGGCCCCGATGACCACGCGGTCGGGGTTGAGGAAGTCGTCGACGGCGGTGCCCTCACGGAGGAACTCGGGGTTCGAGACCACCGGGATGTCGGAGCGCTGCATCGCCTGTTCGACGAGGCGGGTCGATCCGACCGGCACCGTGGACTTGTTGACCACGACGGCGCCCACCTGGAGGTGGGGACTGATCTCCGCGGCGGCCGACTGGAGATAGGACAGATCCGCGGATCCGTCCGCGGACTGGGGCGTCGGCACACACAGGTACACGAAGTCGGCATCGCCGACGGCGTGTTCGGCACCGAGCACGAAGGTGAGTCGGCCCGAATCGATGCCCTCGCGGACGAGTTCGGGCAGACCCGCCTCATGGATCGGCACCTCGCCCTTGCGAAGCATCTCGACCTTCTCCGGAACGATGTCCGCGCAGATCACCTCGTGTCCGAGATGGGCGAAGCACGCCCCGGTCGTGAGACCCACGTAGCCGGTGCCGATCACCGCGATTTTGCTCGTCATTGACCACTCCTTCGAGTACGCACTTCGAATCGGCCGCGTGGGGCGCAGAATGAGTGTACGAGGCGGCGCAGATCCCCGGCACGCACCGGGATCAGCCGCAGGACTCGCCCTCCGGGGCCTGGCCGATCACGCCGGTACGCGTCGTGGAGGTCGGTGCCGGCGCCGTCGTCGTGGTCGTCGTGGTGCTCGTGGAGCTGGTCGTCGTGGTGGTCGGCGGGGCCGTCGTCGGCGGCTCGCTCGTCGTCGACGTGGTGCCGGCTACCGCCGACGCCGCCTCGAGACTCGGGATGGGGCCGTCGCCGAGCGCGGCGACCGCTGACTGCACCGTCACCGCCGGGTGTGGGAAGAGGAACAGGATCTGCTCATGCTGTTCGCCGATGACCACGGAGATATCCGTGGCGTCGGGGTCCTCGACCAACCGCGGGATCGGCAGGAGGTACTGGGCGATGGTCTCGGCATGGGCCCGCAGCCCGGGCGGGTAGACCACGGTGTTCCCGTCCTCGGCCGGCTCCAGCTCGAACAGGGTGTCCACCGCGAAGTCCTGCGCCTCGAGCTCGACCTGGAGCTGGAGCGCCTGTTCGGCGCTCGCAGCGTAGAGATCGAAGACCACGTCGAGGGGACGCACGAGATCGGACGCCCCGCGGAAGATCGCGAAGACCTCCTCGTTCCGGGCACCGGTGAGCACCTCGCCCTCGTACACGTCTCCGGTGAAGATCGTCGCGACGTCCACCGACAGTCGCTCGAGGTTCTCCGCGTTGAAGTCGCTGAACGCCTCGCCGAGGTCGATGAGCTCGGCCACGGTCAACTCACCGTCGAGAACGATGCTGTTCGCGCCGGCCTCGATCATCGCGGAGAGCGATGTCGGGTCCCGCGCGCCGCGGTCGATCGCCCGGTCGAGCGCGAGCACGAGGAAGTCCTGCTGACGCTCGATGCGACCGAAGTCGGCGTTGCCGAGATACGTCCACTCATCGTCGATCAGCTCCTGGTACCAACGGGACCGCACGTACTGCAGCGCCTGGACACCGTCGAGCATGTGGCAGCCGGCCGTGGGGATGTTCAACCCGCTCCCCGGTATGCCCTCGGGCTTCCAGTCGCGGGCCGGGTTGTCGAACCACACCGGAATGCCGTCGAGCTGGTCGACGACCTCGCGGAACCCGAGGAAGTCGAGCGAGACGAAGTGGTTGATCGGGATCTGGAAGTTGTCCGACACCGCTTCGACCAGGCCGGGCGGACCCTCGACGAGGTACACCGAGTTGATCTTGCGCTGACCGTTGTGCTCGACGAGGAGATCGCGGGGAAGCGAGACAACCCACGCCTGACCCGTCTCCGGGTTGACTCGCAGGATCGTGATGCTGTCCGCGAAGAAGCGACCCTGCTCGTCGAACTCGCGGAACTGGAGCACGGGATCGTCCGGATCGAGACCGAGGGCGCTGTCGGTGCCGATCAACAGGAAGTTCACCGGCTCACCGGGGTCGGTGTCGGTCAGCAGGATCTCGCCGGAGATCTCCACCCGTCCGATCTCGGAGACCGATTGGTACACGTCCTCGATGAACCACGCCGCCGCGAAGGCGGCGCCGATCACGCCCAGCGTGGCGAGGATGACGATGCGCTGAGGCCAGGTCCGTCGAAGGACCACCGTGCCGGTTCCGGACATCGGGCCGAATGTAGTGGAGTGGGACCGGAAGCGGGCTTCGCTACGCGGGGCGGAGGTGGATGACGTCGCCGGTGCTGACCGTGTGGTGCGTTCGCTCATCGTCGAGCACCACCAGGTGCCCCGCTGCGGTTATGTCCGTCGCCGTGCCGACGATCTCGGCGCCGTCCGGGAGTTGCACGCGGACTCGGGAGCCGAGCGTGGCCGAGTTCGCGCGTGTCTCCGCGGTGACGGCTGCGGGGTCGGCCAGGCGGTCCGGGAGCGCCCGGAGGAACCCTGCGAGCAGACGGTCACGGCTGACGTCGCCCCCGCACGAG
>BQJV01000310.1 GCA_021604885.1 Acidimicrobiales bacterium | reverse complement strand
GTCGTGAACCCGAGCCGGATGACCTCCTCGGTGACACCCGTCCAACTCGCGGTCAGCTCGACCGGCTCGGTCGTGCTGGTCGACTCCGAGCCGTCATCCCCGTCATCCCCACCGTCGGCCGAGTCGCCGTCATCGTCGGCTGAGTCGTCGCTACCGTCATCGGCGCCGTCCGTCGGCGTCGGGTCGCCTTCGTCGGCATCGGTGCTGTCGTCGCCGCACGATGCTGCGATGAGCGCGAGGACGAGGAGGACCGCGAGCGCCCAGAATCGTCGGGGGTGGGATGGGTTGGTCATGTCACGACTGCTTTCTCTCGGAGGGCGGCGATCTCGTCGCCCCGACCGAGTTCGGTCAAGATCTCATCGGTGTGTTCGCCGAGCGCCGGCGAGCCACCCGTCAGGGCGGCCGGGGTACTGGTGAAGTTCGCCGGGTGCCGCGGCATGCGGGTGCGGCCGGCGACATGGTGGTCCTGTTCGACGAACATGCCCACGGCGACGGCATGGGCGTCACGCGTCAGCTGGTCCGGCGTGAGGATCATGGAGAACGGAACGCGTTCGCGCTCGAAACGCACGGTCGCCTCCTCCATCGTGACGTTGGCCGCCATTGCGTAGACCATGTCCATCACGGGTGCGAGGACGTCACGGTTCTTGATGCGCTCACCCACCGTCGCGATGCGAGGATCGTCCCATCCCTCGACGTCGAGGGCCTTGCACATGCCGGCGAAGTCATGGTCCGAGGTCGGGGTGACGATCCCCCAGCCATCGAGGAAGCGCATCGGCTGGAACCCGGCGACGAAGCTCGAGGCCTGCGAACCGTCGGCGTCGAGCATCACCTCGTTGCCCGCGGCATCGGCCCACAGGAACGACACGACGGCGTCGGCCATCGACATCTTCACGTGTTGCCCGCCGCGGCCCCGCTCGCGGGCGAAGAGTGCCGCCGTGATTGCCTGCGTGGCATAGAGGGCCGTCACCTTGTCGGCCACGGTCTGACGCAGAAATGTCGGCACGCCGTCCTCGGGGTCCGCCTGGTTGACCGCCACGCCGCCGTAAGCCTGCATCACGGTGTCGTACGCGCTGCGGTCGCGGTAGGGGCCCTCGTCACCGAAGCCGGAGAGTGAGGCGTAGATCACGTCGGGGTTGTCGGCCTTCACGTCGTCGTAGCCGACGCCGAGTCGATCCATCACACCGGGCCGGAAGTTCTCGATCACGATGTCGGCCTCGGCAGCCAACTGACGCACGATTTCGACGCCCTCGGGCGACTGCATGTCGACGGCGATCGAGCGCTTGCCCCGATTGCACACGAGGTAGAGGGCGCTCATCCCGTTGACCATCACGCCGACGAACCGGGCGATGTCGCCGATTCCCGGGCGTTCGACCTTGATGACGTCCGCGCCCTGGTCGGCGAGCAGCGACGCGGCGTAGGGGCCGGTGAGCGCGATCGACAGGTCGAGGATCTTGATCCCCTGCATCGGTCCGTCGGACATGGCTTCCTCAGTCCTCGAAGGCCGGGGGGCGGCCTTCCTTGCGGGCTCGCACGGCTTCCTCGAAGTTCTTCGTGGTGAGGCGCACGTAGAGCTGCGTGTGGGTTTCCATCTCGATGGCGGCGCGGAGGCTGCCCATCTCGAGACCGGCCCACATCGTGCGCTTGGTGAGCTGGGTGCCCTGCGTGCTCCAGCCGTTGATCTGGTCCGCGAGGTCGAGGGCTTCGGTCAGGAGGTCCTCGTCGGGCACCACCCGGGACACGAGGCCGATGTCCGCGGCTTCGTGGGCGTCGACATCACGACCCGACAGCATGATCTCCATCGCCCGCGAGGAGCCGATGGCCTTCGGGAGCAGGAAGCTGAGACCGAGCTCGGTGGCGGTGAGGCCGTTGTTGATGCCGGCGGCACGGAAGTAGGCGCCCTCGCCGGCGAGTCGGATGTCGGCGCCGAGCGTGAGACACATACCGCCGCCGATCGCCGCGCCGTTGATCGCACAGATCACCGGCTGCGGCATGCGCTGCATCGCGGGGACGAGGTCAGCGAGCACCGACATCGCCTTCGTCGCGATGCGGGTCATGGTCAAGCCCGCGATGTTGGGCGGAGGACCGCCCTCGCTGCTCGTGTCGGCGCCGGAGCAGAAGCCACGACCGGTGCCGGTGAGTACGACCGTGTGGGTGTCGTTGTCCTCCGCAACCGTCTCGAAGGCCTCGTGCAACGGCACCATCAGCTCGAAGGCCATCGAGTTCATCCGCTCGGGCCGATTCATGGTGATGACCGTGGTGTGGGGCCGAGGCTTGTCGATCAGGATGAGGTCGGTTCTTGCGTCAGACATGTTGTGAGGCACAATAGGCGAAGTGTCCAACAACCGCACCACCGACAGCCACTGGCCGCGCCATGCGGACGAGGACGTCGCCGTCGACCGGTTGCTCGACGCTGCGGGGCGAGCTTTCGCGACACTCGGCGTCGCCAAGGCAACGATGGTCGACGTCGCCGCCGCGGCGGGTTGCTCGCGGGCCACGCTCTACCGCTACTTCCCGAACCAGGAAGCCCTCCATCTCGCGTTCGTCCACCGGGCGACGCTGCGCACGGCGGCCTACCTCGCCGGCGAGCGCCGCGCCGGCGCGCCGAACTCCCTCGCCGACCGCGTGATCGCCGGTCTGGCCTCGGTCCGCTCCGACCCCGCGATGTCGGAGTGGTTCGAGCCGGAGAACATGGCCGTCCCGATCAAGGTCAGCCAGAACTCCGAACTGCTGCGGACGATGTCCGCCGGCCTGCTCACCGAGCTCGGCCCGACCCACATCGACGAGGAGGAGCTCGAGCGTCGAGCCGAATGGCTCCTGCGATCGATCATCTCCCTGCTCGCCATGCCCGGACGCGACGCCGCGTCGGAACGGGCGATGGTCGAGTCGTTCCTCGTCCCCGTTCTCCTTGTCAACACCCACTCGAAAGCGTGAGCCAATGACCACAACCGACCTTCCCGACCTCAGCGACATCGACCTCACCGATGCCTCCGTGTGGGAGCAAGCCGCACCACACCACTGGCTGGATCGGCTGCGGACGGAGTCACCCGTCCACTGGCACGAGGAGTCGGACGGGCCCGGCTTCTGGACGATCACCCGTCACGAGCACGTGCGTCGGGTGTCGACTTCGCCGCTCGAGTTCTCCAACTGGGTCGGCGGGCCGACCCGGCTCGAGCCGGAGAGCATGGATCAGGTCCGGATGATCATCATCGGCATGGATCCGCCGGAGCATCGGGCCTTCCGCAACATCGTCGCCAAGGCCTTCACGCCGAAGATGATCGGCCAGCTCGAGGAATCGCTGCGGGCCGAGACCGCCCGCGTGGTCGGCGCACTGCGCGACCGCAACAGCTGCGACTTCGTCACCGACGTGGCCGCCCTCATCCCGATGTGGTCGATCAGCGAGCTCATGGGCGTGCCCGAGTCCGACCGCTTCCGGCTCTACGAGCTCAGCCACGCCCTGATCGACGACCAGGACCCCGAGGTCGCGCCCACGGCGGAGACGTCGATGAACGCCTCGGTCGAGATCTTCGGCTACGCCAACGAGATGGCGGCGCGGGAACGGGCGAACCCCACCGGCAGCCTCACCAGCATGCTGCTCGAGGCGGAGGTCGACGGCCAGAAGCTCACCGACATGGAGTACACGCTCTTCTTCATGTTCCTGATCGTGGCCGGCAACGAGACCACCCGCACGGCGAGCTCCCACGGGCTCCACACGCTGCTCCAGCATCCGGATGCATGGGCCCGTCTGGCCGACGACCCCAGCCTGATGCCCGGCGCCGTCGAGGAGATCCTCCGCTGGGAGCCGCCGATCCATCACTTCCGGCGCACCGCCACCGCCGACACCACGATCGGCGATCAGGCCATCGCCGAGGGCGACAAGGTGCTCATGTGGTACGCCGGATCGAACCGCGACCCGGCCGTGTTCGACGATCCCCACACGTTCCGCATCGACCGCTCCCCGAACCCGCAGCAGTCGTTCGGCATCGGCGAGCACTTCTGTCTCGGCGCGAACCTGGCCCGCCTGTCACTGCGTCTGCTGTTCACGGAGCTGCTGGGCACGATCGAGAACGTCGAACTCGAAGCGCCGCCCCGCCGTCTCCACTCCAACCTGATCAACGGGATCAAGGAGATGCAGATCCGCTACGACGTCAGGTGACGTTGTCGCGCAGGAAGTCGATCACCTGCGGCCAGAGCTCAGCTGCGAGCGCGGCGTCGTGGGAACCGAGCGCGTCGGTCTCGTTCATGAACGCGTGACCCGCGTCATGGATGGCGAACTCCACGTCCTTACCCATCGAGCGGAGGCGCTCGGCGAGGTCGTTCGCGGCGTCCGCCGGGAAGAACGCATCGTCGGCCGACATGTGTCCGCGCACCACCGCGGTCAGACCCGTCCAGTCCGGCTCGCCGTCGCCCGACGGGAATCCGTAGAAGGGCGCGGCGGCGCGAACGGCGTCGCCGCGCTGCGCGGCCAGCATCATCGTGAGCATCCCGCCCATGCAGAACCCGACCACGCCGACGCCCGACGAGGACACG
>BQJV01000309.1 GCA_021604885.1 Acidimicrobiales bacterium | reverse complement strand
GCCCACCTCGACAAGGTCGTGAGCGAGCACCGGGATCAGCTCGCGGCGCTGATGATCACCTATCCGTCGACGCACGGCGTGTTCGAGGTCGAGATCCGGCGCATCTGCGACATGATCCATGAGGCGGGCGGTCAGGTGTATCTCGACGGCGCCAATCTGAACGCCATGGTCGGGCTCGCGCAGCCCGGCGCGTTCGGCGCAGATGTCAGCCATCTCAACCTGCACAAGACCTTCTGCATCCCCCACGGTGGCGGCGGCCCCGGTGTCGGCCCGATCGGCGTCGGCGAGCATCTGGTGCCCTTCCTCCCCAACCATCCGCTCAACCCGGTGGCCGGTCCGCCCACGGGCGCGGGCCCGATCGCGGCCGCTCCCTGGGGCTCCGCCGGCATCCTCGCCATCCCGTGGATGTACATCCGCATGATGGGCGGCGAGGGACTGCGCGAGGCGACCGAGACCGCGATTCTGAACGCCAACTACATCGCCAAGCGCCTGGAGGACCACTATCCGGTGCTCTACACGGGCGCCACGGACCGCGTGGCCCACGAATGCATCCTCGACACCCGCGTCATCAAGCAGGAGGCGGGCATCGAGGTCGACGACATCGCCAAGCGCCTGATCGACTACGGCTTCCATGCGCCGACGATGTCGTTCCCGGTGGCCGGCACCCTGATGGTCGAACCCACGGAGTCGGAGAGTCTCGGCGAGATCGACCGCTTCTGCGACGCGATGATCGCCATCCACGCCGAGGCCAAGCGGGTCGAACGCGGCGACTGGCCGGCCGACGACAACCCGCTCGTCAACGCACCGCACCCCGCGAGCGAGGCGACGGCCGACGACTGGACCCATCCGTACACCCGCGACGACGCCGTCTTCCCGGAAGCGTGGGACCGCGACAACAAGTACTGGCCACCCGTCAGCCGCATCGACGGCGTCCACGGCGACCGGAACCTGATCTGCAGTTGTCCCCCGCTCGAGGATCTCGCCGAGGCGTGATCTTCGAGGTCAGGGCATCCGAAGCGACTCGGCGACGCGACGCACGGTGTCGAGATCCTCGTCGGTGAACGGCGACGTGCTGGTCACCTCGAGATCCACCTCATAGGTGTCGTGGCTGGCGCTCAGCGCACCCGTCCCCACGATCTCGTAGGTCATGGCGTCACTGAAGCCCGGGATGTCGACCGGCGTCAGCTCGCCGCAGAGGCCGCCGACAGCGCAGATGTCGATGGGTGACGGGCTACCGATCGTGATGACGAACGAACTGCCGGCGTTGAACATCGAGAAACCGTCGAAGCCGGGAATCGGGTTGTCGAGCACGCGGCACTCCATGCCCTCCTGCACGTCCGCGACCAGACCGAGGGTCTCGATCACGCAGTCACCGAGCGACACGATGTCGTCGATGTCGTCGCCGAGGCCGTCTGCGGCGTCGGGATCGAGATCTTCGTTGCCGATGATGTCGGCCAGATCCTCCTCGTCGCCCGTCGCGTTGTTGTCGAGCGGCGCGTCGTCCTCGCCGGTGCTGTCGGCGCTGCCGTCCGCCCCGTCACCATCACCGTCATCGCCGACGTCGTCCGATGCACCATCGCTGTCCGCTCCGTCGCCGCCCGAGCTGTCATCGTCCGAGCCGTCGTCTCCGGCGTCGGCGTCACCCCCGGCCGCCGTCGAACCATCGTCGCCGCACGCCGCCGCAAAGAGCACGAACGCGAGCATCGCCGCCAGAAGTCGCCACCTCATCGAATCCACCACCTGCATCGAGTCGTGACGCGAGTGTAGGCACGCGGGACACAGGCCTTCTTTTCCGCTCGGTTCGCGTCGGGAGTAGGTTCCGGATCCATGACTGGCGACACCGAGCACCACGACCTCCTCGTCGAGCGGGACGGTCACGTCCTGATCCTCACGATGAACCGACCGGCGCGCTTCAACGCGCTCTCCGGGGCGATGCTGATTCGCATGTTCGATGCCTACGAGGAGGCGTCGAACGATCCCGACATCCGTTGCATCGTGGTGACCGGCGCCGGCGGCAACTTCTGCGCGGGAGCCGACCTGCGGGCCATGGCGGGTGATGCAGAGGACGGCGACCCGATGGACACCGCGGCGCGCATGGCCGAGGACCCCGACATCGTCTACAAGGCGCTCTTCCGGCACTACCGCCCGACGAAGCCGATCGTCGCGGCCGTCGAGGGCGTCGCCATCGCCGGTGGCACCGAGCTGCTCCAGGCGATGGAGATCCGCGTCGCCGGCGAGAGCGCCCGGTTCGGCGTGAGCGAGGCACGCTGGTCGCTCTATCCGATGGGCGGGTCCGCAGTCCGTCTCCCCCGCCAGATCCCCTACACGCAAGCCGCCGAGATCCTGCTCACCGGAAAGCACCTCCTGGCCCTCGAGGCGAAGGACATCGGTCTGATCGGCCATGTCGTGCCGGACGGCGAGGCGCTCACGAAGGCACTCGAGATCGCGCAGGTCGTCGCCGCGAACGGTCCCCTGTCGACGGCGGCGATCACCCGCACGCTCCACGAGACCGACGGCATGGGCCTCGACGAGGCCCTTCACCACGAGTGGGAGTACGGCCAGGCCGTCTTCGCGAGCAACGATGCCAAGGAGGGCCCGAAGGCCTTCGCGGAGAAGCGCACGCCCAACTTCACGGGCACCTGATCCTGCGCTACTCTCAAACCAGAACGCGTTCTAGTTTCTAGGAGACATCGCAATGGAGTTCGGCCTCTTCTTCAACGGATACCTGCCCGGTCCCGCGGCCCACGATCCCGCCAGCGAGCACCTGATGCTCATGCGCGAAGCCGAATACGCCGTCCACGCCGACTCGTTCAACTGGAAATACACCTGGTTCGGCGAGCACCACGCGCTCACCGAGTACAGCCACATGTCGGCCCCCTACCCGTTCATGGGCTATGTCGCGGCGAAGACCGAACGCATCCACATCGGTTCCGCGATCACCTCCTTCCCGACCACGAAGATCCATCCGGTACGCATCGCCGAGCGCGCCGCGATGATGGACCACCTCACGGAGGGCCGGTTCGAGTTCGGCACCGGTCGGGGCGCCGGCAGCCACGAGGTCGCCACGTTCAACGGCACCGAGCTGAGCCAGACCAAGGCCATGTGGGACGAGGTCGCCCACGAGATCCCCCGCATGTGGGAACAGAAGGACTACTCGCACGACGGCGAGCACTTCTCGGTGCCGACGCCGCACAACATCCTCCCGAAGCCCTACGGCACCGGTCACCCGCCGATCTGGGTCGCCTGTGGCAACCCGGCGACCTTCGCCAAGGCCGGCTCGCACGGCATCGGCGCGATCGCCTTCAACTTCGAGCCGATCCACAACCTCAAGGGCCGCGTCGAGGCCTACAAGGAGGCGTCCGAGAACGTCACCGACCAGATCGGCCAGTACCAGAACAACAATGTGATGATGACCAACGCCGTCATCTGCCTCGAGGACCGCGAGGAGGCCCGGGCGATCGCGAAGAGCAATGTCCGCGGCTACCGCGTCACGATGGTCAACCTGTACCACGACTCGATGCCGCAGAGCCCCGACGCCATCATCTGGCCGAAGAAGCGCGAGCGGTTCGAGCTGGACGACGCGATGCTCGACGCCGCGATCGAGGGTGGCTACATGCTGTGCGGCAACCCCGAAGAGGTCTGCCAGCAGGTCGAGGCCTACCAGAACGTCGGCTGCGACCAGGTCGTGTTCGGCACGCCGGACGAGGGCCTCACCCACGAGCAGACCATCGAGATGATCGAGGTCTTCGGCGCCCAGGTGATCCCGGAGTTCGACAAGGACCCGGTGCATTCGACCACCCGCATGCGCGAGAAGGCCGTGCGCCAGTTCCCGATGTTCAACCACGATGTCGACCCGATCGTGAACGAGGCCGAGCCGCCGCCGTTCAGCGTCTCGATCTGATCATCGTCGGCCGCGGCGCTCAGGCCAGCGGATCGTCATCCGGCGGGTTCTGCCGCCACCACGCGGCGAGATGCGCCGCCGCGGCGCGGTAGAGCGCCGCGTTCGCCGGGTCGGCCGCCGTCGCGTCCATGACCGCGTGGACGTACTTCACCAGATGGGCGTCGTGTTCGACGGCGACTGCATCGACCAGTAGGGCGATCGCCTCGGCGTGGTCCGGCGCGTGGAACGCGGCCGTCGCGGCCACGGCCGGATCGTCGTCAAGTGCTTCGAGGAGCGGAGTCCGGGTCGGCGGCGGGTCGTAATGGCCGAGCGCGCCGTCTCCGTCTGCGGCGCGGAACCCGACGACGTGGGTGAGCGCGACGTCGAGCGCCTCACGAGGATCGGCGTGGTCGCGAGCCGAGAGCCACACCCCGATCGGGAGCGAGAGACAGTGGGTCCAGTGGTACGGCCCGGCTTCCTGATCGCCGAGCACCATCGACGTCGCCGACACCCGGAAGAGCACGCGGAACGCCTCGTCGACATCGGAGCCGGCGGGCCCGGTGGCGGGCATGTCCGCCATCAGCCCGGAGGTCTCGGCCTGCTGGACGAGAGCGAAGATCCCCCAACCGGGGCTGCCGAGGCGGGGCACGGCCCGCAGTGCCGAGTCGAG
>BQJV01000308.1 GCA_021604885.1 Acidimicrobiales bacterium | reverse complement strand
GCGCGCGTGGCGCCCGGCTGTCCGCGGGCGACCGGGTGACCGTCTCCGCGACGGGCGACGGACCGCCGCCCGAAGCCGACGCAACGATCCGCGGCACCCTCGGCGCGCTGCTGTGGGTGCGCCAGGGAATGATGACGTTCGCGGAGATCGAGGCGCAGGGGCTGCTCACGATCGACGGGTCGCCGCAGACGATCGCCGCGATCCGCTATCTGTACCGACTCGATCCGTCGTCGGTGTGACCGACGCCGTCGTCAGCCGACGGGCTCGACCGGGTTGATCGCCACCAGCTCGAGCATGTCGAGCTGTGCACGCCACCAGTCGGCGGGGACCATGTTCTTGCCCGGCACGTCGGCGAGCGCCTGATCGACCATCTCCACCACGTCCGCACGGGCGGATGCATCCAGACGGAGGTCGAGGAGGCTGTCCACGACCCGCGACTTGCTGCACACCTCGCCCTCGATGCCTTCACGGAGGCTCTGAATGGTGGATTCCAGATCGAACTCGCTCATGACCATCACAACGTCTCCGTGTCGAGGGTTGTTCCCGGGAGCCGTGTGGCCCCGGTCATATCCGTTCGGCTGCAGCGTAGGGAGACATGAGGCTCCCGCGGTGAATCGTGCTCCATGGCACCCGTCACGTCGGGCCGATCAGCTCCGGAGGGACTCGAGCCAGTCGTTGGCCGTGTCCAGGCGGCGACGAAGCGAGACCTCGTCGGCTTCCGCCACCCGCTCGACCCGGCTCCGGCGGTTCAGCTCGGCGTTCACCGAGCGATGATCCATGCCCGTCGACCGCACGAGTTCGAGGACCTTGTCCGCATTCCACTGCCGCAGGTCCTTCTTGCGGGCGTGCTTCGACCGCAGGTCGCCGAGCGCCGATTTCGGATCGGCTGACCGGCCGGGAAGCAGGGGCGGCGGCGGCAGATCGACGGGTTCGCCCGCCAGCTCGTCCATCTCGACGATGACGTCCTCGTTGGGATCCGTGCCGTCGTCGATGCGAGTCGGCAGCCCTTCCGCCGGATCCGCGTCGGAGTCCATGGCGGTGGACGACAGCGCCTGGAACAGCGACGGCTGCTCCTCGATCTCCACCGCCTTGGTCAGATCGTCGAGGGCGGACTCGGTCTGCGCGTCGTTCGCAATCCGCTTGTCGATCGAGTGGCGTCGCTGCTCGGCGATCGTCGCCGCGTGGTGCCGGAGCCGCACATCGTCGGGCACGTAGTAATACGCCTTCTGCGATTTGCGACCCGGCGTCCAGCGGGCGATGCGGCCGACCGCCTGACGGAAGAACAGCGGCGTGACGGTGGTCGTGGCGTGGACGGCCACCCGCAATCGGGGGATGTCCACGCCCTCCGAGATCATGCGGACGGCGATCACCCAGGACGCATCGCTGCTCGCGTAGGCGTCGATCACCTCGGAGGCACGCGGGTCGTCCGACACCGCGAGCGCCGGCTTCTCCCCCGTCCACTTCTCGAGCAGTCGGGCGATGCCGCGGGCGTGCTCCTGGTCCATCGCGATCACGAGACCACCGGCGTCGGGTGACTGCCGGCGGATCTGACGGAGCCGTTCGTCGGCCTTCAGCAGCACGGTCGACAGCCAGTCGCCGTCGACATCGAGCGCGGTGCGGAGGCGGGCGCTGCGATCCTCGGTGCCGAGGTCGTCGGAGAAGCTCGCTTCCTTGAGCGACCCGTCGGCGCCGATCCATTCCATGTGACCGTCGAAACGGGGGAAGAACACGGGCCGAACGACGCCACCGTCGACGAGCGCGGAGCCGTAGTCGTACTCGTAGTCCGACACGGCGTCGCCGTGGTCGCCGAGCGTGTAGTTGACGAACGGGATCGGCGAGTCGTCGGAGCGGAAGGGGGTGCCCGACAGCAGGAGCCGGGCGCCGGCATCGGCGAACGACTCCTCGACACCCTCGCCCCACGACTTCTCGCCGCCGGCGTGATGGATCTCGTCGAGGATCACGATGCCGCCCGCCGCGAGCTTGCGCAGGACCCGAGATGACGTGGCCGCCTGCGCGTACGTGACGACGATGCCGTGCATGTCGCTCGGCACGGTCGGCTCGCGGCCCTCCCAGTTCGGTTCGAGATGGAAGCCGAACCGTTCGGCGGCGGTGGCCCACTGCGTCTTCAGGTGCCGCGTCGGCGCGACCACGACGAACGGCCGCCGCTCCCCCGCGAGCCAGTGCCGGGCCGCGGTGAGGGCGAACGTGGTCTTGCCGGCGCCCGGACATGCAACCGCGAGGAAGTCACGGCGCCCGCCTTCGATGTCCCTCTCCTTGCCGACCTTGTCGAGGAACTCCCGCAGGGCCGAGTGCTGCCACTTGCGCAGCGCGATGGTGCGGTTCACGCGGCGGAGCGGGGGACGAACATGAGTCGCTGACCATAGCCATGGCGGATGGGGCCGCGGCGCACCGGGATCGGTAGTTTCTGGCCATGGCCGACGCACGCCCCATCGACGAACAGATCCGCCTCGAGTACCACGGCAAGGTCGCCGTGATCACGATCGATCGGCCGGAGGTCGGCAATGCGCTGAACCCGCCGTGCCGTGACCGGATCCGGGACCTGTTCAACGAATTCAACGTCAGCCATCGCGCCCGCGCCGTCGTGCTCACCGCCACCGGCGAGAAGCTCTTCTGCCCCGGTGCCGACCTGTCCCACGTCTACGAGAACGACCGAGCCGAGGACATCCCCGACCGCGTCATCGGCGACCCCCGCCGGATGATGCTGGACGGCCAGTACACGCTGTTCCCGGCGCTGCTCGACTGCGACGTGCCGGTCATCGCTGCGGTCAACGGCACCGCCGCGGGCATGGGCGCGCACCTCGCCCTCGCGTGTGACCTCGTGATCTGTGCCGACAATGCGAAGTTCGTGGAGGTGTTCGCCCGTCGCGGCCTCGTGCCGGACGCCCTGGGGCCGTGGCTGCTCCCCCGTATCATCGGCGTCCGTCGCACGATGGAACTGATGCTGTTCGCGGAGGACGTGCGCGCCGAGAAGGCGCTCGAGTGGGGGCTCGCCAACAAGGTCGTCCCCCAGGCCGACCTCATGGCGTCCGCGATGGAGTGGGCCACGCGCCTCGCCGAGGGGCCGACGCGGTCGTTCGGCTTCACCAAGTGGCTCGTCAACCAGAGCCTCGACACCGACCGGCGCACGATGATGGAGAACGAGGCCCTCGCCGTCGAGCTCAACACGTACACCGCCGACTCCGAGGAGGGCGTCGCCAGCTTCCGCGAGCGCCGCGACCCGGACTGGAAGGGCTACTGACTCACAGCTGCGTCTCCACAGACCGATGGATGTCTGTGGCGACGACGGAGACTGCATCGGGGATCGAGCGCACTCGCACCGGCGACCTCGTCGTCCGCGCCCATTGGGCGGTCCGGCTCGCGGGCACCACGTTCGTCGGGGCGCTCGTCCTTCGCGGAGCCCACCTCGCGGTCGACGGCCGGCTCGATGATCGGCTCGCAGTCATGTTCTGGGGCGCCTTCGGTCTGGTGACGCTCGGGGTGGTTCACTACGAACGGATAGAGCTGCGCGGCGACGACCTCATCGTGCGCCGGATGATCGTCCACGCGCGGGCACCCAGGGCGGGCGCTGGTCTCGACGCAACCGGCCGCCGGCAAAAGCCGACCGGCCCACCTCCGCTTCGAGGTCGGCACCACGATCGAGCACCTTGCGTTCGGCCGGTGGCCGATCAGACGAGAGGTCACCTCAATCCCGACGCTGCTGGCCGTGCCCTCACGCCGGGTGGCTCGGGCACTCGCCGTCCCGCATCTCCGCACCACGCGGATGGGCGACCAGGTCCCGACACCGCGCGCCTTCTGGCCGCTCGATCGACGAGAGAAGGCGTGGTTCGCGTTGTTTGCCAGCGCAATCGCACTGGTTCTCGTACTCGAATACGTCGCGAAGCCCTGACGACACAGCTGCTCAGGCGTCACCGAAGATGATGCTGATGAGCCCGATCGGGATCAGGATCCAGCTGACCGCCAGGATGATCATCGCGATGAGGGCGAACTGCCTGGACGAGTCACCGGGCGGGTTCCCGCACCGACCGATCGTCTCGTAGAGCGCCTTGAACGGCTTCTCGGTCGTCAACACGATCCTTCGCCGGGCGACGGCGGCCCCCCGGAGGATCACCCAGCTCGCCATGGTGAGTAGCAGGAACAGGGCGAGCGACAGGACCACGCGCAACCACTGATCCTCGATGGCGGTCCGGACGAAGTTGATGGCGGCGGAGATGCCCGCGGAGAAGATGGCGCCACCGAGGAGGAAGCTCGGCACACCGACCGGGTTCTTCTTGAAGCCCTCGCCCACCAGGTCGGCGTGCATCCGGGCCCGGCGGAGTTGGTGGCGGGCCGGGTCGTCGGGCAGGCAGTTGGCTTCGCGACGGGCGTAGAGCTTGCGGAGGTTCTGGGCGAGCGACTTCTGGTGGTTGCTGACGATGAACCGGGTCACGAGCTGGATGAGGTAGGCGCCGATGGCGTTGAGCGGGCCGGGGAGCTTCGTCTTGACCCCGCGGGCGCCGTTGCGGTCCAGCACCTCGAGCGAGCGGATCGCGCCGGCGTGCGCGGCATCGAACCGTTCGGGGTGA
>BQJV01000307.1 GCA_021604885.1 Acidimicrobiales bacterium | reverse complement strand
GTGAGATCGAGGCTGTTCTTGTAGATGAAGCAGGGGGTCTCGCGAGCGACGGACATGTGGCCGGCGAGCGCCTTGCGCATCGTGTGCTGGACCTCCCAGATGAGGTCCTTGTCGGCGTGGTGCAGCCACAGCAGGAGCTCTTCCTGGGTGCCCTTGGCGACCTTTGCGCCGTCCGGGGACTCGTAGCCGGGGTAGGCCTCGAAGTCGCCGTCGGTCTCGATGCCGAGGTCGGCCGCGAGCGTCGGACCGACCAGCAGGCAGAGGTTGACTCCCTGCGCCGCGGCGTCCGCCTGGCCGGCCTTGAGCGCGGCCTTGATGACGCCGAGGTCAGCGCCCTCGGTGCGGCTCATGTGGACGTACCACTGGTACTTCTGGAGATCCCCGAGGATCGCGGGCTGCGACGTTGCCATTGAAAGTGTTTCCTCTGTCGGTGTTCGCGGTTCAGCCCCGGACCCTAGACGACCGGCCGAACGGTTGACACAGTCCCACCCCGGAATTTCGCAAGTTGAGACGCCGGGGTCAGAGTCCCGTCCCACCTTTGCTGTCACACGCCCTTCGTAGCTTGCGGACCATGCCCAGAACAGCTCGTGCACGCCAGCCCGGCGAATGGCATCACGTCATCAACCGCGGCGCCCGACGGCTACCCATCTTCGGAGACGACGACGACCACGTCTTCTTTCTGAACATGCTCGCGAAGGCCGCCGGGCGTTCTGAGATCGAGGTCCACGCGTTCGCGCTCATGCCCAACCACTACCACCTGCTCGTGCGCGCGGATGTCGACCAGTTGGGTCCGGCAATGCAGGTCCTCGGCGGCGAGTACACACGTCGCTTCAACGTGAAGTACGGGCTCGATGGAGCGCTGTTCCGCGGCCGATACCGCTCCGTCGCCGTCGAATCGGAGCAGCATCTCGCGGCGGCGGTCCGGTACATCCACCGCAATGCTCCACTGAGGGACCCGCCCCGACTCAGCGACTTTCGCTGGACCAGCCATCTCGCACATGCCCGGCTCGCACGGATACCGCCGTGGTTGGCACCCTCGCTCGTCGACCGGCTGTTCGGGGGCGACATCGATCGGTTCCGTCGGTTCGTCGAGGGGCCATGCGTCGCCGGCGACCGCGACTCAACCATTGCGACCGAGGGTCCCGCGGGTCCTCGGGTCTTGGATGCGGCAGATGTCGAGCGAGCGGTAGGCGTCGAATCCGAGCCTGAGCGGGAGCTCTTGCGGGAAGGCGGCCGCGGCTTGCGAAATCGGCAGCGCACCGCCTGCGTCGTGCTGTGTCTGGAGTTTACCGACCTCACGACTGCGGCTCTCGCCGAGCGATACGGCTATGGATCAGCGAGCAGTGTCCGGACCGCCGCTCAGCGCGGGCGTGCGCTGACCGAGACCGAGCCCTCGTTCGCGGCGACACTCGACGCAGCCCGTCGACGACTCGCTCCTGTGCTGCCGACCGAAGGTGGGACGGGACTCTGACCCCGGCGTCTCAACTTGTGGGAGAGTCGGCGCCATGTTGAGTGAACTGTTTTCGATGGGTGGGCGGACGTGTTTGGTCACGGGTGGGTCGAAGGGGCTCGGACGGCACATGGCCGAGGCGTTCCTCGAGGCCGGTGCCGAGCGCGTCTACATCACGGCCCGCAACACGGACGTCGTCGAGGCGACCGCTGCGGAGCTCACCGACGCCCACGATGGTGCGTGCATTCCGCTCGCCGGCGACCTGTCGACGATGGCGGACGTCGAGGCGCTCGCTGCGGCGATGGTCGAGCGTGAGAGCCACCTCGACGTACTCGTCAACAACGCCGGCCGCGGCTGGTTGGCCCCGCTCGGCGCGTTCCCCGAACACGGCTGGGACAAGGTCATGGACCTCAACGTCAAGTCGCCGTTCTTCCTCACCCAGGCGCTGCTCCCGCTGCTCACCAACCGGGCCACTCCCGAGCAGACGAGCAGCATCATCAACATCGGCTCGATCGCCGGGCTCACCGCCAACCCCGTCGACACCTACAGCTACGACGTGTCCAAGGCCGGCATCCACATGATGACGCGCAACCTCGCGTTCACCCTCTCGCAGGAGAACGTGCGGGTGAACGCGATCGCGCCCGGCCGCTTCCACTCGGACATGACCGAGTTCGCCAAGGCCGACCCCGAGTCCTACGAGGCCGAGCTCCGGATGATCCCGATGCATCGCTGGGGAGACGCCGACGACATCAAGGGCGTCGCTCTCATGCTCGCCAGCCGCGCCGGCGCCTTCATCACCGGCCAGATCATCCCGATCGACGGCGGCACCACGCTCGTCGCATAGTGCCGACGGCCTAGACCACCAGATCGATCCAGGCCCCGTGCGGGTGGGTCCAGCCGAGGAAACGTCGCTCCACGGGACGATCCGCGCCACCGGTCACGAGCGTCATCGCGCTCATCTCGCCCGCGCCGTCCGGAGGCGGAGGCGTGTCGACGTCCGGCACCACACCGGCCATCTCCATCGCCAGCCACGCCGTGGGTCGCGCGGCGCCGAGGAGCGCGGCCTCGAAGTCATGGCGGAGATCGTCGCCGAAGTAGTAGACGACCCAGCTCGTCAGAACGACGGCGAGTAGATCGCCCGGCGCGTCGGCGAGGGCGGACTCGAGCCCGGCGAGGGCATCCGCGCGGACCAACGGCGGCGGGTCGTTCCGCAGCTCGTCAATCGCCGCACGGAGGCGGGCGAGCCGGTCGGGATGATCGGGCCACACCAGCGCCTCCAACCAGCGGGCCTGGTCAGGGTCCGTCGCGTCGATCGGGTTGCGGTCGACGCCGCGGCGCCAGCCGATCTGGGCCGGCGCGGTCTCGACAGGTCCGCCCCGGTTCTCGGCGGACAAGCACAGGCCCGCATCCGCCGGTCCGAGCGAAGCATCCCCGATCGTGATCCGGTAGCGGTCGAACAACAGGTTGAGCCCCGCGCTGCAGCCCAGGTCGATCAGCGCGAGCGGCGACTCCGTTGTGGCCCCGATCCAGTTCACGAGCGGGGCGATGACCGCGGTGCGGTTGACCTCGTTGGTCTGCACCACACGCGTCGCGAGCAGCTCGGCGACCGCGTCGGCGTGGCCGAGCAGCAGGTCACAGAACGCGGGACCCGGATCGCCGTCGAACTCGGGCTCGTAGGCAGCGGCCAGCGGGTGGTCGACGCCGGACAGCAACAGGTAGTGGGCCGCGGCCTGGAGGTTGTTGGGCGAATGCGTGTCGGGCGGCGCTGCGGCGAGCAGCGCCATCACCTCGGCATTGTCCGCCGCGGCGCGGGTCATCGCGTCGTACCGCGGCGCATAGGGCGCCAACGAGAAGTCCGCGAAGGCCCGGAAGAAGTCTGCGAGAGCGGCGGTCACCCTCAGCCGCCGATCGGGCCGAGCACGCGGTCCGTGTACGCGTTGGCGAACCGACCGGCCGGATCGAGTTCGGCGCGCACGGACTGGAAGAGATCCCACTCCGGATAGCGCGGCGCCAGCGACGTGTGGTCCTGGAAGTGGAGCTTCCCCCAGTGGGGACGACCGTCGTAGTCGTTCATGATCCGCTCGACGCCCTGGAAGTAGGTCTCGTACGAGCCACCCTTGTGCACGTGGACCGCGATCCATGCGCTGTCACGACCACTGGCGGTCGATAGCGGAATGTCGTCCCCCGCCGACACACGGACCTCGACCGGAAAGAAGATCGGCTCCGCAAGGCCGAGCACGAATTCGCGCAGCCGACCGAGCGCCTCCGGCAATGCCTCACGCGGGATGCCGTACTCCATCTCGTAGAAGCGCACCCAGCGCGGGCTGGCGAAGACCTTGTAGCTCTTGTCGACCAGGTCCCGGGCCTGGACCCCGCCGCCCACGAGTTTCCCGATCCTCGGTGCGGCCGAGGGGAACCGGGCGCCGACCTTGCACACGAGCCCGAAGGCGATGTTCTCCGCGAGGATCTTGTTGCGGAAGTAGGTGGACCGTGACTCGGGTTGCCGCGGCTCCTCGGTGCGGTTGTTCCGCTTGACCTGGCACCGTCGAGCGCCCGGCATCCAGAAGAACTCGAAGTGGTCGTTGGCGGTCGCGTCGTGGCCGAACGTGCCGAGCAGGTCATCCAGCGATTCGATCGTTTCCTCGGCCCGCAGGTCGAAGGCCGGTACGCACTGGAGCGTGACCCGCGTGACGATGCCCAGCGCACCCACCCCGACGCGGGCGACCCGCAGCAGGTCGGGCCGTTCGTTCTCGTCACACCAGATGCGCTGGCCGCGACCGTCGACGATCTCCATGCCGACGATGGTCGTCGCGAGGTTGCCGAGTTCCGCGCCGGTGCCGTGGGTGGCGGTCGCGGTCGCGCCGGCGATGGACTGATAGGCGATGTCGCCCAGATTCGGCATCGCGAGACCGGCCGCGTCGAGCACCTCGTTGAGCTCGTGGAGGCGCATCCCGGCGCCGACGGTGATTCGTCCGGTGGCCGTGTCGATCGACTCCACCTCGTTGAGCTTGTCGAGCGACAGCAGGACGCCGTCGGTCATGGCGGCAGCGGTGAACGAATGGCCGGCGCCGACCGCCTTCACCCGCTGCCCGTTCTCCGCGGCGCGGGCCACGATCGACGCGAGTTCGTCCGCCGAGCCCGGCGTCAGCATCTCGCTCGG
>BQJV01000306.1 GCA_021604885.1 Acidimicrobiales bacterium | reverse complement strand
GAAGCTGATCGTGCGCGTCGTCGCCTTCCAGGACCCGAAGTTCGCCGACGCGGCGCCGGCCGCCGCCGTCTACGACCCTGCCGTGCGCGGCCCCTTCCGCCGGTCCGGACAGGCGTTCCTCGATCCCAGTGACGATGTGGCCCGGCGCTACGTCCGCGAGCTGGTCGTCGACGCGTGCCGGTCCGGGGCCCACGAGGTGCAGCTCGACTACATCCGGTTCCCGGACGGCATGTCGCCGCGGCTCCTGTTCGACGCCACGGACCCGGCCGACGCTCAGGCCCGCAGCGATACGATCACCAGCTTCATCGCGGAGCTCCAGGACGAGATCGGCGACTGCGTCCTCGCCGCCGACATCTTCGGGTTCGTCACGTCGGTCGACACCGACGGTGGCATCGGTCAGCAGCTCGAGGCCATGGCCGCCGTGACCGACGTGTTGTCGCCGATGGTGTATCCCAACCACTGGAGCTCCGGTTGGTTCGGGTTCTCCTCGCCGGCGGCGAATCCGGGTGGCGTGGTTCGCGCCTCGATGTCGAACGCGGTCGACCGCGTCGGCGGCCAGACGACCCTGCGTCCCTGGCTGCAGGACTTCGGCGGCTACGGCGATGTGGAAGTGCGCGCCCAGATCGACGCGGCCGACGAGCTCGGTCTCGGCTGGATGATCTGGAACTCGAGCAGCACCTTCCACACCGGCGCGCTGCCGACCGATGCCGAGGTGCGCACGCCGGACGAGCCGCCGGCTCCCGTCCACGAGACGCTGCCCGCGAGCGGCTTCTGGGACGTGCCGAACTCGTCGACGTTCTCGGGCGACGTCGCCTGGCTCGGCGACACCGGCATCACCCGGGGTTGCAACCCGCCCTGGCGCGACGAGTTCTGCCCGAAGCGGGGAGTGACACGGGCCGAGGCCGCGACCTTCCTGGTGCGGGCGCTGGACCTCCCGGCGTCCTCGGTCGACCATTTTGTCGACGACGACGGGAACACCCACGAGGACGCCATCAACGCGCTCGCCGACGCCGGCATCACCCGGGGCTGCAGCGCCACCACGTTCTGCCCGGACCAGGTCCTGAGCCGGGAGCAGATGGCGTCGCTCCTCGCGCGGGCACTCGACCTGCCGCGAGCTCCCGGCGACACGTTCACCGACGACGACACGTCGACCCACCGGGCCGACATCGAGCGGATCGCGGCGGCCGGAATCACCCGCGGATGCAGCCCCGACCGCTTCTGTCCGAAGGATCCCGTGACCCGGGACCAGCTCGCCGCGTTCCTGCAGCGGGCCCTTGCGTGACGAAGAACCGGTGAAACCGAGTTGGCGGGCCGCCGGCCCACAGCCAGGATGACGGGCATGTCTCGCATTCTCGTGACCGAAGCCATCGCCGACACCGGGCTCGAGAAGCTCCGCTCAGCCGGTCACGAGGTGGATGTCCGCCTCGGGCTGTCGCCGGACGAGCTCCTGGAGGCCATCGCAGGAGCCGATGCGCTGATCATCCGATCCGCAACCCAGGTGACCACCGAGGTGCTCGACGCGGCGGACCAGCTCAAGGTCGTCGGTCGCGCCGGTATCGGTCTCGACAATGTCGACGTCCCGGCCGCCACCCGCGCCGGCGTCATGGTGGCGAATGCGCCACAGTCGAATGCGTTGTCCGCCGCCGAACACACCATGGCACTGCTGCTGTCCCAGGCGCGCAACGTGCCGCAGGCCCACGCCGCGCTCGTCGCCGGTCGCTGGGAGCGGTCCAAGTGGGAGGGCGTCGAGCTCGCCGACAAGGTGCTCGGCATCGTCGGCCTCGGCCGCATCGGATCGCTCGTGGCCCAACGCGCCGCGAGCTTCGGCATGCAGCTGATCGCCCACGACCCGTTCGTGTCGGCCGACGCGGCCCGCAAGCTCCAGGTCGAGCTCGTGGATCTCGAAACCCTTGTCGGCACGGCGGACTTCCTCACGCTGCATCTCGCGAAGACGCCGGAGACCGCCGGACTGATCGGCAAGGATCTCCTGGCGAAGGCGAAACCCGAGCTGCGGATCATCAACGTCGCCCGCGGCGGCATCGTGGACGAAGCGGCGCTCGCCGAGGCTGCCCGCGAAGGCTGTATCGGCGGTGCGGCCGTCGACGTGTTCGACACCGAGCCGACGGTGGAGTCGCCCCTCTTCGAGGTCGAGAACATCGTGGTCACCCCGCATCTCGGCGCCAGCACGCGCGAGGCGCAGGACAAGGCCGGCGTCACGATCGCCGAGCAGGTGGCCCTGGCGTTGGCCGGGGAGTTCGTGCCCCACGCCGTCAACGTCGATGCCGCCGAGGTCAGCGAGCTGCTGCGTCCGTTCGTGCCGCTCGCCGAGCACCTCGGCGCGATCTACGGCGGTCTCGTCGAAGGCATTCCGGAGCGCATCGACGTCGAGTTGCGGGGCGCGATCGCGAAGGACGACGCCCGCATCGCCGTGCTCGCCGCGGTGAAGGGGATCCTCTCCGCCCACACCGACGTGCCGGTCAGCTATGTCAACGCGCTCGATCTTGCCACCGAGCGCGGGCTCGAGGTCCGCACCATCACCGCCCCCGCCCAGGACCACGTGAACGTGCTCCGCATCGCCGGCGGCGGACACTCGATCGCCGGCCGCCTGTCGGGGCTCGACGGCAGCCATCGGATCTCCGAGCTGGACGATCACGCGCTCGACATCAAGCCGAGCGATCACATGGTGATCGTGCGCAACTTGGACGAACGCGGGATGGTCGGCGTGGTCGGCGCCACCCTCGGCGACGCGGGCATGAACATCTCGAACATGCACATCGGTGAGTCCGGTGACGGCGTCGAAGCGCTGATGGTGGTGTGCACGGATGGCGCGGTGCCGCCGACCGTGCAGGACGCCCTGCGCAACCACGAACACGTGCGCTTCGTGCGGGCGATCACCGTCACCTGACCCGCGTCGGTACTCTCGGGCGGAATGGAACGACGCGACGCGCTCATCACGAGCATCCTGGTGCTGGTGCTGTGCGTGGCGATCACCGCCGTGGTCATCGCCCGCCGGGACCCGTTCTCCGAGCCGTTCGAGTCGATACCGACCACGACGACGACCGAGGCCGAGCTCGCCGGTGGCAACGAGCGCGATGAGCTGGATGCCTTCGTCGACGAGGCGATCGCGTTCATCGAGGAGCTCCGTGAGGCGCCGTTCGTCTCACGTCCCGACGTCGTCGTCCTGACGGATCGGGCATTCGTCGAGCGGATCGATGCGGACCTCACCGCCGACTTCGCCGCGGACCCCGAGATGCTGTCGATCGTCAACGCCCAGTACCGCGCCGCCGCGCTGATCGACCCGAACGAGAGCATCGACGAGGTCGTACGCAGCTTCGGTGAGGCGGGCATTCTCGGCTTCTACGATCCGAGCACGGCGGAGCTGGTGGTGCGGGAGGCCAACGGGTTGTCCCTGTTGACGAAGTCGACCATCGTCCATGAGCTCGTCCATGCCTACGACGATCAGCTGTTCGACCTCGATCGGCCCGAGTACGACGAGCGCACCGATGAGATTCCGTGGACGTTCCGGGCCGTCGCCGAGGGCAGCGCGACCTGGGCCGAGAACGAGTGGCAGGCGACGCTGAGCGCCACCGAGCTCGATCAACTCTTCGACGAGGAGCTCGCGTTCGGCAACATCGACATCCTCAGCCAGTTCGAGCTCTCGTTCCTCCTCCTAGAGCTCTCGCCCTACGAGGCGGGGGAGCCGTTCGTCGATGGTCTCGTCGAGGCGGGCGGGGTCGACGCGCTCGCCGAGGTGCTGGTCGATCCGCCGGACACCAGCGAGCAGGTGCTCGATCGGGCCCGCTACGCGGCCGACGAACAGGCGTTGGACGTGGCCGCGCCGCCGGCTGACGGCGCCGTGCTGTGGAGCGGCGCCGGTGGGCAGGCGCTGATCGAGGCGCTGTTTGTCGGGAACTTCGTGGGCACCGACGTGTCCTGGGGCGGCGACCAGATGACGATCTGGCTCGACGACGTGGGTCGCAGCTGCCTGCGATGGGACCTGCGCGCCGACACCGAGGACGGGCTCGAGGAGTTGCAGGTCGGCTTCGAGCGGTGGGGCAACGCCGTGGGTCAGACCCGGGTCACGACGGTCGACGGGATCACGATCCGCGTCGACCGCTGCAGCTGAGGACGCGCTAGCGCTTGGCCTTGCGGAAGCCGTCCGCCTCGGCGTCGGCCTCCGACGCGTAGCAACGCTCGGGCACGGTGCGCTCGTAGGACATCCCGCCGGGCACGTGGAAGATGCCGGACTGGGCATTCCCCTTGATCGGGTGGCTCGCCGGGCACACGCCGTCCACCGGCTCGAGCCAGGATCCGGCGGGAGCGTCGTCGGCAGACGCCGGTGGGGCGGTGAACTGGACGGGCCCCGTGCGCGGTTCGCTCTCGGGCGGATCGGTGAGCGGCTGCCAACTGGCCTGGCCGAGCGTCTCGGGAGGCGTGGTGCCGCGGATCGCTCGGGCGATGCCGGCAGCGGCGCCGACGACGGCGCCGATCTTCAGGACACGGACCAGGCGGTTCACGAAGGTGGACATGGATGCTCCTCGGGGACGACCGCACCGTATCGGACGCGACCGAGCCGGCCTTGAAGAGGCCGGCTCGATCGGGGAGGGATC
>BQJV01000305.1 GCA_021604885.1 Acidimicrobiales bacterium | reverse complement strand
CTCGGAGATCGTGTCGTGATCGTGCGCGACGGCTGGCTCCACGTCCTCGCCCCCGATGCCGACGCCCCGGTCCACAGTTCGTGGCTCGGCTCCGTGGCCGTCGGCGAGGATCCGCTCCTCGTCGCGGAGGAGGACGGCCTGCTGGTCATCCACGAGACGTCCGCCAGCATCGGCGAACAGGTCGGCCGAGCCGTTCGCATTGCCCGCGTGACGGTCGGCGACGATGGCCAGGCCGTCGTCGAGGAGTCGGTGGAGATTCTCGGCTACCTCGCCGGCGCCGATCTCGAGGGCGACGTTCTCCAGTTGGCGGTGCGCCGTGAGGCTCCGTCGCTCGATCTCGTGCAGGCCACCACTGCCGGGGCCGAGGAGATCGCCCTCGACGTGAACCGTGCCGCGATCGCGTCCACCACCATCGACGACTGGGTTCCGCTGCTGCGCCATCAGGTCGGCGACGACGACGCGGTGGACACGCTCATCGGCGGATGCGACGTGCTCGCCCCGCCCGGATCCGAGACCGCGCTCGGCACCACGGCGCTCCTTCGTCATGAGTACGGGGCGTCGCTCGCCGACGTGAGCGGTCAGCTCGTGCTCGGCGAGGGTGTCGTCTCGTTCGAGGAGAACAGCGCCTGGCTGATGTCGTCGCGCAGTTCGGTCGTCGATTTCGGTGGCGAGGACGGTGGAGGCGGCTTCGGCACGGAGCGGGTCGTCACCGTTCGCCTCACCGCCGGGGATGACGGCTACGAGACCGGGCCCGCCGGGATCGTCGCCGGTCGGCTGCAGTCGCCCGGTGGCGTCGCGGTCGGCGATGACGGCATCCTGCTCTTCACGTCCGAGGACCAGTGGGGCAACCAGATGCAGGTCACCAGTCTCGGCGGCACGAACCAGCTGACCCATCTCGACTCCCGCAGCCTGAATCTCGACTGGTGGGGCGTCCTGAACACGTCGGTGCTCGACGACGACACGGTCGTGCTCAGTCGCCAGGGCGGCACGGCGATCATCGATCTCTCCGTGCCGGAGGACATCCAGGTCGAGACCATCGAGACCCGCTGGAACCAGGGCATCCGCGAGACCGCACCCCAGCTCTTCCCGTACGGCGACAACTCCTTCGTCGCCAGCAGCGGCGGTCAGATCGTGGCGGACTGGGGATCGGTGGAGATCTTCTTCGAGCAGATCGTGGCCAACGAGTTCGGCGGGCAGCCGCGACTCGAGGACTGGTTCGGACAGCCGGGCAGCGTCAGCCTCGACGTGCGCGAGGGCGGTACCGAGCAGCAGAACATGGTGGCCCAGTGGTCCGGCGAGGCCTTCGGCCTCTGGGTCGTGTCCGCCGACCCCGACACCGGTTCGGTCCTCGCGGGGGTCGCCGGTCTACGCGACCCCGACGATCCGCCGATCCTCGGTGGCGAGCTCTTCACCGGCGCGGTCGCCTTCGATGTCGTCGGTGACGAACTCGTCGAGCGTGAGCGCATCAGCTTCGTGCCGACACAGCCGGACGACATCGGTGCGTCGGACTGCGAGCGGGCGACCGTCGACCAGTTCTTCCTCGACATCGCCGGGCTCTGGAACGCCCAGCTCTTCACCTGCGAGCCGGGCGTCGGCGCCGGTGTCGTCGGCTACTCCTGCTGGGGTGCCGAGTTCGGTGAGATCGACCCGGAGATGCTCCGCTGGAACTGGGGTATCGAGGACACCTCGGACATCGAGTCCGAGCTCGCCGAGCTGCGCGCCGTCACCGAGGACGGTGGCACGGTGATCGCCTGTCGGGCGAAGGCCCCGATCACCGTCGACGTGCCGCTGACCGAATTGCCGACGGACAACGGCGACCTCTGGGTCACCACGACCACCGGGATCGCGCGCTTCGAGCGCGGGGTGGACGAGATTTCGGTCCACTCGTTGGAGCCGCCCTACGGTGGCTGACCGTATGCAGACCCGTATCACCGACATGCTCGGCATCGAGATCCCCATCGTGCAGGCGCCGATGGGCTGGATCGCCCGCTCGCCGCTCGCCTCCGCCGTCTCGCTCGCCGGCGGGCTCGGGATCATCGAGACCTCGTCGGGGGAACTCGACGTCATCAAGGGCGAGATAACGGCCATGCGCGATCTCACCGACAAGCCCTGGGGCGTGAACGTCGCCCAGATGTTCGTCCGCGACATCGAGGGGCTCCTCACCTTCCTCTTCGAGAACGAGGTCGGATTCGTGACCACGTCGGCCGGTGATCCGGCCGTGCTCGTGCCCCGTCTGAAGGAGGCTGGCGTCACGGTCTTCCACGTTGTCCCCTCGATCCGCGGCGCCGAGAAGGCGGCTGCGGCGGGCGTGGACGGCATCGTCGTCGAGGGCATCGAAGGTGGTGGCTTCAAGAACGCGAAGGGCGCCTCGAGCCTCGTGCTCGTGCCGGAGATCGCCGACCGCTTCCCCGAGTTGCCGATCGTGGCAGCCGGTGGCTTCGTCGACGGTCGGTCCATGGCTGCGGCGTTCGCGCTCGGCGCAGACGCCGTGCAGATGGGCACACGGATGGTCGCGTCCGCCGAGTCGCCGATCCACGACAACTGGAAGCAGTCGATCGTCGCCGGCAAGGAGACCGACACCGTGCTCGTGCGCGGCCAGGGCGGACCGGCGATGCGCACGTTGCGCACCGAGCGGACCACGAAGTCCGACGAGGATCACGAGCCCGTGGCGCTCGACCCCGCCGCGATGATGGGCACCTACTTCGGCGGCGACATGGAGTCCGGCGTCGCCATGAGTGGCCAGGTCCAGGGACGGATCCACTCGATCGAGCCGGTCGCGGACATCCTGCAGACAGCGTGGCGCGACTGTCAGGCGATCATGACGGCCATGGGCGAGCAGGTCGGCACCTGATCCGAAGCGTCGGCGACCGAGCCGCGCGCGTCGGACGCGCGCTGACGGGTGGTGACCAGCGCGCGTACCGCGACAGCCTCGTCGCGCTGACCATCGCGGGGATCACGAGCCTCGTCGCCGGCGTGACCCTCGCGTTGACCACGGACACGCTCGAGGAGCTCCCCGGTCTCCTCCTGCTCGTGCCGGCCGCGCTGGCCGTGAAGGGGAACGTGTTCGGCGCGCTCGGCAGCCGCCTGGGGACCAGCATCCACGCCGGCACGTTCCGGCTCAGCGCGCGACTCGACACGATCGTCGGCGCCAACGTCGCCGCGGCGATGCTCCTCAGCCTCGTCATCGCGGTGATCATCGCGATGCTGGCGAAGGGCGTGGCGATCGCGTTCTCGATCTCGCCGACGATGTCGGTGGCGGACTTCATCGTCGTCTCGGCGCTCGGTGGCGTTCTCGCGTCGGTCCTCATCCTCGTCATCACGCTCCTGCTGGCCGCCGGATCCGTGCGGTTCGGGTGGGATCTCGACAATGTCGTGTCGCCGCTCGTCACCGCCTCGAGCGACGTGGCATCTCTGCCCTCGCTCGTGCTCGCTGCCCAGCTCGCCAGCATCGACGGCGTCACACCGGTCCTCGCATGGATCGCCGTGGTGACGTCCGGCCTCGCGCTGCTGTGGGCGCTGCTCACGCGCGTCGCCCTGCTCCGCACGATCGTCCGGGAGTCCTTGCCGATCCTCGTGGTCGCCGGCCTCCTCGACCTGATCGCCGGCATCACGATCGAGAAGCGGCTCGACGACTTCCTCGAGTTCCCCGTCCTCCTCGTGCTCCTCCCCGGGTTCCTGGGCACCGCGGGTGCTCTCGGCGGCGTGCTGTCGAGCAGGCTCGCCACGAAGCTGCACCTCGGCCTGATCGAGCCGGGCCCGATCCCGCGCGGCTCGGCCGGCAGCGAGGTGGCGATGATCTTCTCGCTCTCGATCCCGGTCTTCGTGATCGCCGGCCTGATCGCGGAGCTCGGCGGCGTCCTCGCGAACCAGGCGAGCCCCGGCGTGGTCGACCTCGTGCTCGTCTCGGTCACGGGCGGATTGCTCGCCACCGCGTGCGTGGTGGTCGTCGCCTACTACGCGACGGTCGTCGCCGTCCGCTTCGGGCTCGACCCCGACACGTACGGCATTCCCATGGTGACCTCGACGCTCGACTTCGTCGGCGCCTTCGCCCTCATCCTGGCCATCGTGGCCTTTGGAGTTGCATAGCCCATGACGCCGCCAGAGACTTCCGAACCGAGGAACTGATGGACGACAGACCACGAAACCTGCGCGAGATGCTCGCCGAAGCGAAGGACCTCTCCGAGCTGATGGTCGACCTCGCCTACGCGTCGCTGTTCTTCAGCGATCCCGACATGGCCGAGGAGGTGGGCGAACTCGAGGAGACGATGAGCGATCTCGTGCAGGACATGCGCGGCGTCTGCATCATGGCGGTTCGTCGTCCCAAGGAGTCCGAAGGCATGTCCTCGGTGCTCCAGGTGATCAGCGCGATCGAGCGGATCGCCAACGATGCGGTCGACATCGCCCGCATCGTCACCCACCAGCTCGGCATTCCCGCCGAGCTCCTCGTGGACCTCAGCGAGGCGGAGGAGGTGAGTCACCGGGTGTTGGTCTCCGAGGGCTCCCACATGGCCCATCGGCCGCTGGCGGCCCACGAGCTACCGGTCCAGACCGGCATGCGGGTCATGGCCATCCACCGCGAGCGTGACTGGATCACCGATGTCGGCGGTGACACCG
>BQJV01000304.1 GCA_021604885.1 Acidimicrobiales bacterium | reverse complement strand
CGATCGCCTGCCACGCCTTCCAGCGGAAGTGACGGCCCTTGGTGTCGTCGTAGTCGAGGGCCGCGTAGTCGGGCTGGGCTTCGGTCTCCGGCCATTCCTGACGGGCGATCATCTTGGCCTCGTCGGGCGTGCGCTCCTCGGGGTCGCGCTGCATCAGGAGCTCCAACACCCGATGCGCGAAGCTGCCGGCCAGTGCCGCTTCCCCCGGCGGATCAGGGAGGCGATCGACGTAACGATGGCGCCAACGCCGCGGGCACTGCTCGAACGTGCTTGCGCCCGACGGCGAGAGACGGGGCGGTGGTGTGGGCACGCCGACCTCGCGGATCTCGCCATCGAGATCGAGCGATGCCGGATCCACGGGATCCGCCAGGCCGATGGCATCGGGGTCGAGTTCCATGTTTGTAGTTCTACCAGGTGGGTATGACACTCGCCGCGTACGCTCTCGACCTGATGTCCCCCACCTCCGACGCCCCCTCGACGTCCTCGACGTTCACCACGGTCAAGAGCGTCGCGCTCGCGTTGAAGGAGCGAATCACCAGCCACAACGCGCCGATCTTCGCCGCCGCGGTCGCCTTCTTCGCCTTTCTCGCCCTGATTCCGGCCCTCACCGCGGTGATCGGTGTCTACGGCCTCGTCGCAGATCCCGACGACGTCACGCGCCAGATATCCGACGCCCTGTCCGGCGCCCCGGAGACCACGCGCGTCTTTCTCGTCGACCAGATGACCGAGATCAGCGCGGGAAGCTCCGGCGCACTCGGCGCCAGCGTCGCGATCGGCATCCTGCTCGCGCTGTTCAGCGCGTCCGGCGCCGTCGCGAACCTGATCAAGTCCCTCAACGTCGCCTACGAGATCGAGGAGACCCGCAAGCCGTGGACGCTCCGTGGCGTCGCTCTGCTGTTGATGATCGGGGCGATCGTCGTGCTCGGCATCGTCATGTTCCTCATGGCGGCGCTGCCGACCGTTCTCCGCGATGCCGGCGATTCGCTGCGCTGGGCGCTCAACATCGGCCGCTATCCGGTGCTCGGTCTCGTCATGGCCGCGACGCTCTCCCTGCTCTACCGCCTCGGCCCGGATCACGGCGGCAACGATCGGCCGCTGTCCCCCCGGCTGTTCACCGCCGGCGGGCTGCTGGCGACGGTGCTGTTCGTCACGCTGTCCGCCCTGTTCAGCTTCTACACAGCGAACCTCGGCAGCTACGGCGAGACCTACGGACCGCTCGCCACGATCATCGTGCTGCTCGTGTGGTTCCAGCTGTCGGCGCTCTCCATAATCATCGGCGCGGAGCTGGACGCGGAGCTCGCGGATCGGGAGTGGCGGGCGCGCACCGGGCTCGAGCTTCCCGACGCTGCCGCGAGCGACGCCCGCGCCGCGGCGGACGGCTGGCTCGAAGCCATGCAGGCGGGCGACGTCGACGCGGTGATGGCCCAGTGGCACCGACGAGGCGTGCACCACCACCCGCTCTTCGGCGATCTTGCCGTCCCTGAGCAACTCCGCGACCAGCTGTCTGCCCTGTTCGCCGCGCTCGACGAGACCACATTCACACCCGACAGCATCGCTCCCGCCGGCGACACCGTCACGGTCCGCTACCGACTCCGCGGCAGCTTCTCCGGGGAGCCGTGGCATGGGATCGACGCCAACGGTCGCGACGTCGATCTCCCGATCACCGTGTTCCTGACGATCGAGGACGGATTCATCGTGGAGATCGACGAACTGTTCGACACGGCTGACCTTGCCGACCAGCTCGGCTTCCGGCCCGGCGAGGCATCGGCGGGCGCCCGTCTCCGGAACGGCTTCCGGCGGCTCCGCGGTCGCGTGACCGCTCGCGCCGACGCCGACTGATCAGACGAACGCCAAGGGTGCGTCGCTCCACACCTGGATCTCGACGAAGGTATGGGTTGCGACCAGCGGGTCGCTCGGATCGTCAGCCGGCGGACCGGGGAGCCCGTGACGATCGGCGAGATCGGGGATGTCCGTGAGCCGGTGGACGCGTCCCCTGAGTTCATCGGGCGCCACGGGCAAGCCGATGCCCTCGCCGACCGCCATCGCCGCGAAACTGTCCCACCAGGTCACGCTGGTCGACGATTCAGGCAGCTGATCGAGCGGGATCACGATCGCATCCATGTCCGGGCTCAGCCGCCGAAACCAAGGGGACTCGCCGAGCGTGAAGTAGTGCGGCGCCGCTCGCTCGACCACGCCGCCCGCGGCCGCGAAGGCTTCGCGCAGGCGCTGCTCGGCCTGGGCTCGAAGGTCGAGGTAGAGCCGCCCGAACCGTCGTTCGTTGCGGCCGGCAGCGTGCTCGGCCGCGAGTGCCGCGAGCACTCGGTCCTGATCCGCCTCCGCCACGTCCGACAGGTTCAAGAACGGCGGTCGACCGCGCACGAAGTAGTGGACGGCGGTGTCGGGGACCGTCACCGCTGCGACCGCCTCAGATGTCGAGCATCGAGGCGTCGACGAGCGCGGAGTTCTTCACCAGGAAGTCACGTCGGACACTGACGTCGTTGCCCATCAGCACGTCGAACATCCGCGCCGCGTCCTTTGCCTCCTTGGCGTCGTCCATCGTGAGGCGACGCAGGGTGCGCGTCGCGGGGTCGAGCGCGCAATGGCGCAGCTCGTCGACGTTCATCTCGCCGAGCCCCTTGAAGCGTTGCCACTTCACGTTCTCCCGCTTGCGCTTCCCCTTGCAGAGCTCGTCGGTGACCGCCTCCTTCTCCTCGTCGGAGTAGACGCGGTAGGTCTCGTCGCCGACCTTCGTTGTGAAGAGCGGCGGCTGGGCGGCGAAGACGTTGCCCGCCTCGAGCATCGGCAGCATGTACTGGTGGATCAGGGTGAGCAGCAGACAGCGGATGTGGCTCCCGTCGACATCGGCGTCGCACAGGATCACGATCCGCCCGTAGCGGGCATCGGCGAGGTTGAACTCCTTGCCCGCACCTGCGCCCATCGCCGTGAAGAGGGCCTGGGCCTCGGCGTTGTCGAGCACCTGCTTCTGGCTCGCCTTGGCGGCGTTCACGACCTTGCCCCGCAGCGGGAGGATCGCCATCGTCTCGGAGTCGCGCCCTCGCTTGGCCGGACCGGCGGCCGAGTCACCCTCGACCAGGATCAGCTCGGCGTCGGGACCGTGGACCCGACAATCGGCGAGCTTCTCGGGCATGCCGGTGGAGCCGAGCGACGCCGCCTTGCGCTTGTTCTCCAGGAGCGTCTTGGAGTCGACGCGGTTCTGGATGGCCGTGGCCAGCTTGTCGGCGATCGCCTTCACATGGCTGCGGGGGCCGCCGCCGGGCTCGAACCACTCCTTGAGCTGCTCGTAGACGAGGCGCGACACGATGCCCTCGATCGCCGGGGTGCCGAGCTCCTGCTTGGTCTGCCCGCGGAACTGGGGTTCGGGGAAGGTGACCTTGATCGCGGCGACCAGGCCCTCCTGCACGTCGTCCTTGATCGCCTTGTGCTTGTCCTGCTTCGCGAGCTTGGCGAGCTTGCGGTTGTCCTTCAGGACGACATTGTTGATCACCCGGGTGAGTGCCTTGTCGAAGCCGGCCCGATGGGTGCCGCCCTGGCTCGTGGGGATCGTGTTGACGAAGGTGACGACGTCGGTGTCGTAGCCCTTCACCCACCGCATGGCGATGTCGACGGTGCACTCGCGCTCGACATCGGTCATCTTGCCGTTGACCGGCACCTTCTCGGTGAAGGTGTCGATGCCGTTGCAGGTGATGACCTGGCTGACGTTCTCCCCGATCGCCAGATGATCGACGAGGTCGGCCAGCCCACCGCGCGAGACGAAGGCGAACGGTTCCTTGCGGCCGCCGGTGCGCTTGTCGGTGACGCTGACCTTCATCCCGGGCACGAGGAAGCACGCCTGCGTGGCGCGATTGCAGATCTCCTCCACGTCGATGGTGGCCTCGGGATCGAAGATGTCGAAGTCCGGCCAGAACCGCACCCGGGTGCCGGTCTTGTTCTTCGAGATCTTCTTGATCTTGGCGAGCGTGTGACCCGCCTTGAACTTCGCGCCGGTGAACTGGCCCGCCACCCGCTCGTTGAATGCCAGCAGGTGGGTGGAACCGTCACGGTCGACCTCGGCGACGAGCTTCGAGGCCAGGGCGTTCACGACCGACGCACCGACGCCGTGGAGTCCACCGGACGAGGAGTAGGCGCCGCCGCCGAACTTGCCGCCGGCGTGGAGCTCGGTGAACACGACTTCGAGCGCGGACACCTTGCGCTTCTGGTGCTTGTCGATCGGGATGCCACGACCGTTGTCGGCCACCTCGATCGACTTGTCGCGATGGAGGGTGACGTCCACCTTGTCGGCGAACCCGGCGGCGGCCTCATCGACGGCGTTGTCGATCAGCTCCCACACGAGATGCATCAGGCCGTCGGACCCGGTGCCTCCGATGTACATGCCCGGCCGCTTGCGCACGGCTTCGAGACCCTCGAGGGTCTGGATGGCGTCGGCGTCGTAGCCGCCGGACGTTCCGCTGGTCTTCTTGGTGGCCACGGAGCGACCGTAGCGTCACCGTGTGACGCCGCGGTGCCAGCTCTCGCTAGAGGGGCCAGGTGAAGCAGGGGTCCGACCCCCGCCTCACCTCGCGACCGTTCAGCTGCGGTACGTCCCCGACCCCAGCTGAACGG
>BQJV01000303.1 GCA_021604885.1 Acidimicrobiales bacterium | reverse complement strand
CGCCGATGTCGCCGAACGAGCCGGCCGGGCGGCCGTTGAAGGTCGCGCCGACGGCCTCGGCGGCGTCTTCGATCAGCGGTATCGCGTGGGTGTCGCAGAGGGTGCGGATGTCGGCATGGTCGGCGCATTGGCCGTAGAGGTCGACGGTGATCACCGCGCCGACCCGACGACCTGCCTCGTGTGCGGCGTCGACCGCCTCGGCGACGAGCGCGGCGTCGAGATTCCAGGTCGCCGCGGCACTGTCCACGAACCAGGGCTGCGCGCCGACATAGCGCACCGCGTTGGCCGTGGCGGCGAACGTGAACGAGGGCACGATCACGATGTCGCCGGCTTGGACCTCGTTCACCACCAGCGCGAGGTGGAGGCCGGCGCTCCCGCTCGTGAGCGCCACAGCGTGCTGGTGACCGAGCGCGGCCGCGAACTCCTCCTCGAACGCCGTGAGGTCCGGACCGACCGGCGCGACCCAGTTCGCATCGAACGCGCCGAGCAGGAGATCCCGCTCGATGTCGGTCATGTGCGGAGGTGACAAATGGATGCGGCCCATTGGGTCCTTCGGCTCATATCGGCTGGTGACGTGCCGACAGGCAAAGCGTCGCACAAGCACAGCCTGTTCTCGCGTCTTCGAGGGAGACGAGAGAGGGGCCCGACGGGTGGGCGAGACCGCAAAGACATGGAACCCCAGCATCTGATCCGCACGATTCGACGCCGCTGGCGTCCGCTCGTCCTGCTTGCCGTCGTCGGTGCCTCACTCGGCGCCGCGAGTGCGGCGGTGGCAGAGGACGCGGCCCCGGCGCCGGTGCCGACCGTGTACTACGACGCGTGCCACACCCTCCTCGTCGATTCGTCGCTGTCGCGCATCCACGAGGTCGTCGACCCGAACCTCGCCCAGACCGCCCAGCGCGTGACCCAGGGCGACATCCCCGAAGCGACGGCCGAGGCGCTCGGGGTCGACGCGGAGACCCTCCAGACGCAGGTCCGCGTCGCGGTCCGCAACGACATCCAGAGCCTCACGGTCTGCACGGTCAACCCGACCCCGGCCGGGGCTGAAGCCGGCGCGGACGCGTTCGCCGCGGGCCTCGTCGCGTTCCTCGAGACCGGCGCCGAGACCATGCATGCCGAGCGAATCGAGCGGGCCGGCAACGAGCTGGCGATCGCCTCGGCGTGCTTCACCAGCACCCAGTCCGCGATCGACGCCGCGCTCGCGGCCGGTGGCGACTACGACAGCACGACCAGCCTCCGGATCGACCGACAGGTCTGCAACAGCGATCTCCAACGGGCGACGTCCGACCTCAACTCCTACGAACTCGCCGGGCCCCCGCGTGTCCCGCTCGAGACGCTCGAAACGGGCTCGGCCGTCGAGATCAGCGAATCGCAGTACAACGCCCAACTCCGGCGCGGCGCCGCCGGTGCCAACGTCGAGATGGGCATCGGTGACTCGATCGGCGCCGCCGGCACGACGGCGCCTGCGGCGACCGGCGGAGTGTCGATTCCGGACGGCCCGATTCCGCGGACCGGTGTCGGAGCGTTGTTCGGTGCCGCGATCGGCTTCGGCTTCGTGATCTTCACCGAACGCTTGGACTCCAAGCTGCGCAGTAAGTCCGACGTGGAGGCAACGCTCGACCTGCCCGTCCTCGCCGAGATCCCGCCGCTCGCCCGCCGCGACCGGAAGTCCACGCGGATCGTCTCGCTCGAGGAACCACGGTCGCGCACCGCCGAGTCGTTCCGCGCCCTCCGCAGCGCGCTCGACTACGCCGACCGCATCGATCACGATCACGGCCGCGCCGGCGACGGTGCCCAGGTCATCCTCGTGACCAGCGCCGGTCCGAGCGAGGGCAAGACCACCACGGTGGCGAACCTCGCGACCGTCCTCGCCGAAGGCGATCGACGGGTCCTCGCGGTCAACTGCGACTTCCGGCGACCCCGCCTGCACCGCTACCTCGGCGGCACCTCGAACCCGCAGCGCCTCAACGTGACCGACGTGCCCGGTGTCCAATTGGTCACCCAGGTCACCGACAACGACGGCGACGCGACGCCGAGTGACGTGGTCGGCGCCCAACGGCGCCTCGTCGAGCGGGCACGGGAGCGATTCGATGTCATCCTCCTCGACACGGCGCCGATCCTCACGACCAACGACGCCGCCGAGTTGCTCGGCGTCACCGATCATGTGGTGCTCGTCGTGAACGCATCCGAGACCAAGGCCGAGTCGGCGGCCCGCGCCGCTGAGCTGCTGGAACGCCGCGGTCTCGCGCCACTCGGCGTCGCACTCGTGGGTGCCCGCGACGTCCCGAACGCCTCGGACTACTACTACAGCGACGGTGACCCCTATCTGGAGCCGTCCGCCCGTCGTCGCCGCCGCTCGTCGTCCGATGACGTCGACGAGTCTGCGGACGAGGAAATCCTCAGTCGGTGATCTCGGTGGAACCGGCGATCCCGCGGCCGAGTGCCCGCCAACCGGTCCGCACGGGGAAACGACTCGCGTGGACGGCGCCCCTCGGCTGGGGCGTCTGCGGCTTCGCTCTCCTGTGCTATGCCGCCGGCCCGATCGTCGGCCGTTCCTCGCTGTTGGGAACGATCGTGGCGGGGCTCGCGATCGCCGCCCTGTCGCCACTCTTCAGCCGGGTCGGTCGCGGGTTCGCGGATCTGGAGATCGCGGGGCTCCTGCGCCTCTCGCTCGGGGTCAAGCTGCTCGCGACGCTGCCGCGGTTCGAGATGCGCGAGGACAGCGTCGACTACCACCGCATCGGACAACGGCTCGCGGAGAGCTTCCGCCGCCTGGACTTCACGGTCGACACCGGCCGTGAGATCCCCGGCACCGGCTCCGTGCGCTATGTGACGGGTCTGGTCGAGGTCTTCACGTTCGGCGACGAGTTCTCGACGTTCGTGATCTTCTCGCTGTTCGGGTTCCTCGGGCTGCTCGGGTTCCTGCTCGCGTTCCGGGCCGGCCTGCCCGACATCGATCCGAAGCGGTACGCGGTGCTGCTCCTCTTCTGGCCGTCCCTCGTCTACTGGCCCTCGAGCATCGGCAAGGAATCGCTGATGCTCCTCTCGCTCGGCGTGATCGCCTACGGCGCGGCCCGCCTGATGCAGGGCGAGTTCCGGGCCTTCGGCCCGACGGCGATCGGTCTGCTCGGCGCCGGCCTGATCCGGCCCCATGTCGCGCTCATCGCAGTGACCGCACTCATCATCGCGCTGGTGCTCCGTGCCCCCGGCCGGGGGATGCTCGGCAACTTCGGCCGCTTCTCCCTCATCGGACTGCTGCTCGTCGGTGGCTCCGTCGCCTCGGATGCCGTCGAGTCGCTTCTCGACATCGACGGGCTCAATCCGTCGGGACTCTCGGCCGCGCTCGACATGGTGAACAGCCGGTCGTCGCAGGGCGGATCGTTCTTCACGGCGGCGCGGATCGACGGGCCCTCGGAGTACCCGTGGGGTTTCGTGACCGTCCTGTTCCGGCCGCTGCCCCACGAAGCATCGTCGATGGCGATGATCGCGACGTCGGTGGAGGCGATCGTGTTGGCGGCGCTCGTGCTCGCCGCGGTGCCGCGACTGATCGCCGGTGCGCGCTCCATCCGCGAGGAGGCGTTCGTCGCATACGCCGTCGGCTTCACGCTGGTGTTCGTCTATCTGTTCTCCGCGATCGGGAACTTCGGCATTCTCGTCCGCCAGCGGGTCATGACGTTGCCGCTCGTCCTGGTCGCCGTCGCGCTGCCGACTGCGAAACAGCGGGTTCGCGAGCGTCGCCGACAGGACCAGCCCGCGCCGGCGATCGACATCCGTCAGCCGAGGTCGGAGATGATGTCATGAGGTTCGCCCCCGTCGCCGCGCCGAAGCCGCATCGCCGTGTCGTGGAGTCGCCGCTCGGTGAGCAGCTCGCGCTCTTCCACCTCGACACCCGCCGGCTGCATCTGCTCAATGGGTCCGCCGCGGCGATCTGGCGGGCGCTCCCCGGCGCCGACACGATCGGTGATCTCACCGTTCGGCTGGGCGACGATTTCGGCGTCGACCCGCTCGCGATTCGCCGTGACGTCGAGCATTCGCTCGATCAACTCCGCGCTGACGGACTGCTGTGCATCGACGACCGGTTCGCGCCTCCCTGCGCTCGAACCCCCGGCTCGACGTTTGTTCCCTCCCCGGGGCGCGCGAGTGACCTCGGGTGCTTCGCGGCGCTCGATGCCCGCGTGCGGTTGGCCGTCGACAGCTCGGAGATCGGCGGTGTGATCGCCGCGGCGCTCGCCCCGCTCAGGTGTGCCGACGCGCCGACCCACGAGATCTCGATCAGCGAGGCCGAGAATGCGACGTGGACGTTGCGCGTCGACGACGGCGATCCCGTCTCGATGGCGTCGCCGTTGTCCGTCGTCCTACGCGCGGTCGCGGAGATCAACACGCTTGCTGTGGCCTCGGTGCCCGACCATCTCGTGTTCCACGCGGGCGCAGTCGCCCGCGACGGCGCGGCGGTCCTGCTCCCGGCAGCGTCCAACCATGGGAAGTCGACCCTCACGACCGCACTGGTGCGGGCCGGAATGGCGTACCTGACCGACGAGGCGGCCGCCGTGGGTCCCGACGAACTCGTGCGACCGTTCGCCAAGGCGATCGCGCTCGATCCCGGATCGTTCCCGCTGTTCGCCGACCTGGCCCCGG
>BQJV01000302.1 GCA_021604885.1 Acidimicrobiales bacterium | reverse complement strand
CCGCTCGACGATCGTCCCGACGATCGCCCACGACCTGGTCACCCGGGAGGTGGACCCGACGCTGCTCGCGTCGCTCGACTTCGTGGTGATCGGCGGTGCCGCGGTGCCGGGCGACGTGCGCCGCCGGTTCGCCGAGCGGTTCGGCATGCGCGCGATCGCCGGCTACGGGCTCAGCGAGGCGCCCACGGGCATCGTCCGTGAGTCGCCCGACGAGCCGATCAGCGACACGGCCGCCGGCTACCCGATGGAGCCGTTCGAGATCTCGATCGTCGACGAGGCGGGCGCCCAGGTTCCTGCCGGCGAGGAGGGCGAGATCTGCGTGGGGGCGACGACCGCCGGCGACTGGGCCGGCTGCTGGACGCCGATGCTCGGTTACTGGAACCAGCCAGGCGCCACGGAGGCCGCGCTGGCCGACGGGGTGCTGCACACCGGCGACGTCGGCTGGCTCGACGAGAACGGCCGTCTCACCATCAGCGGCCGGCGCTCGGAGCTGATCCTGCGGGGCGGGGCGAACGTCTACCCCGTCGAGGTCGAAGCGGTGCTGCTCATGCACCCCGCCGTCGCCGAGGCCGCCGTCCACGGTGTCCCGGACGACCGACTCGGCGAGCGGGTCCACGCCACCATCGTCACGTCCGCCCCGGTGGACGACGCCGAGCTGCGCACCCATTGCGCCGCCTCGCTCGCCGCCTACAAGATCCCCGACACCTTCACCCGCGTCGCCACCCTCCCCCGCAACGCCATGGGCAAAGTCCGCAAGACCGACCTCTGACGCACTCTGACGCCCAAGGGGATCTCCCCTCGGAGGGATCTATGGTCACGAAAGGGTCGTTCCGGGCGGTCTCAGGTCTCGAATTTCGACCCTTTCGTGACCATAGATCCTTCTTTCGGAAGGTCTGTCTGGGGCGCTAGAAGCCGATCCATTCGGCGATGAGGTCTTCGCGGCGCTCGTCCCACTCCTCGGCGGTCATGGCGTAGCGGATGTGGTCCTCCCAGACGCCGTTGATCTCGAGATAGCGCTCGGCCGTTCCCTCGTCGCGCAGCTTCAGCTTCTCTGCGACGCGGCGACTGGCCGCGTTGCGAGGGACGATCGCGGCCTGCACCCGATGGAGATGGAGCTCCTCGAAGGCGAACCGGGCGGCCACCACGAAGGCCTCGGGCGTGTAGCTGTTGCCAGCGAGCGCCTCGTCGATCCAGTAGCCGACGTAGCAACTCTGGAACGGGCCCCGCTGGATCGAATTCAGGTTGATCTCGCCGCCGAACACCCCGTCGACGAAAACACCGAACCCGTACCCGGTGCCGAGTTGACGTTCCCGCTGGCGGGCCGAGCACCGCACGGAGAAGGCCTGTGCGTCCTCCACGACGTCGGGCGAACCGGGCAGTCGGGCGGGCTCCCACTTGGTCAGCCACTCACTGTTGCGGCGCCGGACCTCCTGCCACTTCGTGAAGTCGGCCGCGTCGAGGGCCCGCAGAAGAACTCGTCGACCGAACAGCGTGCTCACGGCCGGTGATCGTAGGTCAATCAGTCGTCGAACAGGGAGTACGCCAGCCCGTCGAGGATGTCGGCCTCGCTGACGAGGACCTCCTCGATCCCGAACTGGCGCATGATCCTCACGAGGATGCTCATGCCGGCGACGATCGTGTCGACCCGACCCGGTTCGAGTCCGGGGTTGTGCGCGCGGTCCTCACGGTTCTCCACGGCGACGGTGCGGTACACGTCCTCCGCCGCGTCCTTCGTCAGCCGGAAATGGTGCACCTGGTCACGGTCGTACTCCGGCAGCCCGATCTCGACCATCGCCGCGGAGGACACCGTGCCGGCCAGGCCCACGAAGGTGCGCGCCTCGAATGCCTGCGGGATCTCCCGAGCGACGTCGTCCAGATACGCCTCGGTGATCGACAGGCAGGCCACCAGCTCCTCGGGAGCGGGCGGATCCGACTCGATGTACTTCTCCGAGAGCCGCACACAGCCGATGTCGAGCGAGATCGCGGCGGTTGCCTCCTCGGTCCCGTAGGCGAACTCGGTTGAGCCGCCCCCGATGTCGAACACGAGGAACGGCCCGTCCGCCGGATCGAGGTCCGCGGTGGCGCCCCGGAACGAGAGCCGTCCCTCCTCGAGCCCACTCAGCAACTCGGGCCGGGCGCCGACCACGGCCTCGGCCGCGTCGAAGAACTCGTCGCGATTCGCCGCGTCGCGGGCCGCGCTGGTGGCGGTGATGCGGACGCGCTCGACGCCGTGACGGTCCATGACCTCGCGGTACTCGGTGAGGCACGCCAGGGTGCGGGCGATCGCGTCATCGTTGAGCCGGCCGGTGGCGTCGACACCGTCGCCCATGCGGGTGATGGTCATCAGCCGCTCGATCGTCGCCGTGCCGTCGTGGACGAGCAGGCGGGTCGAATTCGTGCCGCAGTCGATCGCCGCAACGGTCACCATGTCAGTCGTCCTCCACCTGCGTCAGCTGCTCGGCGACCCATCGGCCGACCGGGTCGTCACCGCCGGCGAGATGCCAGGCGTAGTGGGCATGCAGGCACTTCACGCCCCGACGGGTGCCGCCGACGCCCGCCGACGGGCGGGGGCCATCGTGGTCCGCCGGGATCGCGGCGTCGCGCTCGGCGGCGTAGCGGGCGTGCGCGGCTTCGAGCTCGACCGGATCCACTGCTTCCTCGGCCCGGCGCACGCCACCTTGGCTCTCGAGTCGCCCCACATCGCGTCGCGCCTGCGCGCCGACGAGCCAGTAGCGCGTCGGCATGGGACGACCGTCGTCGAGCAGCGGCGCGTTGCGCAGCACCACGGGGTCGCCAGTCTCGTCCCGCACGATCACTTCGAACGCGCCCCCGGGCGGACGCCCGAGCAGCTCTTCCACGCGCTCGCGGTCCGCCGCGGTCGCGTTCATCGGCGCATCCCGCGGATCCGGCGGACGAGCACGAGCGCGGCCACGACCGCGACCACCAGCGCGACCACGCGCTTGAGGATCGGCGTGCGGGCGGCGTCCATCAGGTCGATCGCCTCGGGCTCGGGCATCTCGACCATGCGGCGGGGCGGGCGCCGCTCCGTCGAGCGGTCGACCCCCGCCGCCATCAGGTCATCGAGGTTCTCGGCGAACTGGGCGACGAGCGTCTCCCCCACGTCCGCGATGACACCCTTGCCGAGTGACGCCATCCGCCCGGTGAACGTCAGATCCGTGTCCAGGTTCACCTGCGTCGTGGTGTCGGATGTGGCCTCGAGATGGGCCGTGAGGGTGGCCTCCGCCCTGCCCTCGGCGTCGAGCCCCTGGCCATGGACCACGACCTTGTAGTCGGCCGGGCTCTGCGACACCACGGTCGCCTCGCCCGCGTACTCGGACGTGATCGGGCCGGTCTTCACGTGGATCACCCCGCGGAACTCGCGGCCGTCCACCTCGCGCAGCTCCGCACCGGGGACACAGCGGGCAATCTGCTCGATGTCCGTCAACACCGCCCACGTGTGGTCGATCGGGTGCGCGACCTCGAAGCTGTTGCTCAGCTCCACCGGCGCAGATCCTGGAGGGTGTCGACGTCGGCGTCATCGCCTTCGCACGGGACGGCCTCGACCATCTCGGGGCGTTCCCGCATCAGGCGACGGGCGCCCTCGTCGCCCGAGACCGGCAGCGACGCCCATTGGGCGGCCGTCAGGCGCACGGGTGGGCGCGGTCCCTTGCCGAAGTCGGCGGCCGCGATGTCGCCGGTGGCGTCACCCACCGCGCGCCATGCGTCCGGCGACACGCCGGGCTGGTCACCGAGGCCGACGACGACGGCGTCGTGCCCCCGGGCATCGGCGTAGAGCGTCGCCGCACGCAGCGACGTGGACTGGCCGTCCTCCCATCGTTCGTTGTGGAGGATCGTGACGTCGTCCGGCATCACGTCGACGAGATCGACGCAGCCGCCGACGACGACCACCTCGTCGAATCCTGCCGCTCGGGCGTTGTCGACGGCATGGCGAACGATCGGCTTCCCCCGCACCACGGTGAGGAGCTTGTGCTTGGGCCCGGCGAAACGCGTACCTGCGCCGGCCGCGAGGATCACGGCGGCCGTGCTGGTCGGGGCCACTTCTCTGGCCGGGTACACGTCGTCGGTCGTCATGGGCACAGTCTGGCGGTTTCCCGCCCCGCTCCCTCGCCCGGCCCGCACGCGACGTCCGCAGCGCAAGGGCGTAGGGTGCCCCGATGGAATCGAACGTCGATCCCACGATGCCCGTCTCGACCAACCGCCCCCCGTCGGTGCGCGTCACGATGCTCCTGGCCGACTCGGCCCAGGTGGCGGACGGCAAGCTGTTCATCCTCGGCGGTGGCATCACCGCGATCGGTCCCCGCCCCCAGCCGATGGGCGTGGCGATCCGCATCGAGGTGCCGTGGGACCGGGCGAACGTGCCCCACCAGTGGCGCATCGATCTCCTCGACGAGGACGGCCATCCGTTCACCGTCCGGGACAAGCCGCTCGTCGTCCACGGCCGGTTCGAGGCGGGTCGACCGGCGGGCCTGAAGCCCGGCACGCCACTCGCGGTGCCCCTGGCGATCAACTTCCCCGCGATTCCGGTCGCTCCCGGGAAGAGCTACACCTGGCAACTCTCGATCGACGGGGGCACTCACGTCGACTGGCGCCAGAGCTTCCACGTCCGCGCCGGCAAAC
>BQJV01000301.1 GCA_021604885.1 Acidimicrobiales bacterium | reverse complement strand
GGCGGATACGACCGAGCAGCCATCGCTTGGCGAGCGCGCCGGTGCGGGGGAACGCGCGGCCGGAGAACTCGCCCACGGTCGCGAGAATCGTGTCCTCCATCTCGCGGGTCACCGTGCGATCGATCTGACGGAACCAGGCCTTCTGGCCGTACGTGTGCACCCAGACCGACACTGCGTGCTCGAGCCGGTGGAGCTGCGCGCCCCGATGTCGCGTGGCCGTCCAGACATCGGTCAGCGACTGGCCGAGCTCGGCATGCCACAGCAGCGGCGGCAGGTCGTCGAGCGCCACCACCATCGAGACGTGGTTGACAGGACTGTTGGTGAACAGGCGAATGGCGCGGTCAGCCGGACTCCTCCCGCGGAACAGCCACACATCGCCGGTGCTGGTTGCCGCGGCTGCGGCGGCAAGCGTCATCGTCTCGGTCATCGTGGTCCCGTCGTACCCTAAGGGGCGATGCGCATCTGGAAGCTGATCGGACTCGCCGGAGTGGCCGGAGTGACGGCCGGAGCCGTGGTGGCCACCCGTCGTCGCCGCAACTGGACGGAGCTCGACCCGACCGAGTTGCGCGACCGCCTCCACGACCGGCTGGCCGAGTCACCGGCCGGCGAGTAGTCAGCCGAGACGCAGCTCGATGGTCTCCTCGTAGTTCTCGACGAACCGCACGACTTCGTCGAGGAGACTGTCGAGCGCGGCGCGCACCACCCGGCGACCGAGCAGGATCTTGTCGGACGAACCCCGGTGCCGCGGCGGTGGGTCGTACTCGGCGTGGAGCCGCACCTCCGTCGTGGCCCGTTGCCCACCCGGATCCAGCACGCGGAAGTCGAGCCGACAGCTCACGTTGGCGAGAAGCCGGGCGTCGCGGTCGGCCTGCCACACGAACTCGACGGCGCAGTGACGGGCACTCGACGCGGACACGTCGTCGAGGATGACGACCACGAGCTTCTCGTCGGGGTCGAAGTGCTCGAGGGCGCCGAACTCCGGCGCGAGCACGCACGCGGCCCGGTCAGCGGCGACCGTGCCCTCGTGCAACATCTGGGGGCAGTGACGCTCGACGATCTCGAGAACGTCCGCGAAGCGTCGGTGGATCGTCGCTTCGTGCTCGATGGTCCGATGGCTTCGCGGTGGGCGACGAGACGGCACCCGGTGCTCCGATCTGAGAAGAGTATTCATGTTGAGTGATGATAGTTCATACTTTCATGAATGTCACTCAGAAGGTTCCGCTATGCTCATGCCGTGGCGAAGCAGCGGATCGATCGAACCGAGGTGATCGCGGCCGCCATGCGCGTCGCTGATCGTGACGGGCTGGACGAGGTCGCCCTCGCGCGGGTCGCGGATGACCTCGGCGTCCAGCCGTCCGCCCTGTACAACCACGTTGACGGTGTCGACGGGCTGTTCCAGGACATGACACAGCAGGCGGCCCACAACCTCGCCGACTCGCTGCTCGACGCCGCCATCGCCCGATCGGGCGGAGATGCCCTGCGGGCCGTCGCCACCGCCTACCGCGACTTCGCCCAGCGACACCCCGGGCAGTACGCGAGCCTTCTCCTTCCCGTCGGGCGTGAGGTCAGCGGCGACACCAGCCCGCACGAGACGATCACCACCGTTCTCGCTCGCATCGTTGCGCCGTGGGGCTACACGGGTGACGCCGCGATCCACGCCGCCCGCGTGATCCGCAGCTCCATCCACGGATTCGTCACCCTCGAAGCGTCCGGTGCGTTCGTCAACCCCCAGGAGACCGACGAGAGCTTCGCCGCGCTGCTCGACTTCATCGTTTCCGGGATCGAACAACCGGATGAGGCTCCGGCGGTCGCCCCATGATCGCGGTCCTGGGTCTGCTCACCGTCGCGCTGCTGTTCGTGACCGCGGCTCGCGTCGCGACGATCGCACTGGTCGGCACCGGCATGGCGACGGAATCGGCATCGTTCCAAGCCCGGTCCGCGCTCATGGGCGTGGGGTTCACCACCGCAGAGGCGGAGGCGGCGATCAATCATCCGGTCCGCCGGAAGATCATCCTGTGGCTGATGACCTTCGGCAACGCCGGCATCATCACCGGCGTCTCGTCACTCCTGCTCGGCTTCGTCAACGCCGGAACCGACCAGGCCATCCAACGAGCGGTCATCCTCGCCGCCGGCCTCCTGCTCGTCATCATCCTGACGAGAGCGAGGACGCTCGAACGCATCCTCACCCGCTTCACCCGATGGTCGCTCGCTCGCTGGACGACCCTCGACACGCGGGACTTCGCCCACCTCCTCCGGTTCGGGCACGACTACGGGATCATCGAGCTCCACGCCCAGGAAGGCGACTGGCTCGTGGATCGGCCGCTCTCGGAGCTCGGCCTGCCGGCCGAGGGCATCGTGATCCTCGGACTTCATCGGCGCGAGGGCGCGTTTCTCGGCGCTCCCACCGGACACACGGTGATTCATGCCGGCGACACGATGATCGCCTATGGACGCTTCGATCATCTCGGCGACCTCGACGACCGCCATCGCGGCATCGGCGGCGACCGCGCGCATGTCGAAATGGTCCGCGACCAGCACGAGATACTGATCGAGCAAGCCGAACACGACCCGGGCGCGGACTGACACCATGGCGACGAGGAAGTCCCCCGGGGCCAAGAAGCGGACGCGAAAGCGCATCGAGCCGGTCGTCATCGGCTGGCGCGAGTGGGTCGACCTCCCCGACCTCGGCGTCACCGGCGTGAAAGCGAAGATCGACACCGGCGCGCGCACCTCGGCGCTCCACGCCATCGGACTGGTCGAGTTGGACGGAGGCGACCGCGTGCGATTCGACATCCGACCGCGCCAACGCACCCGCGTCGGCATGGCCACGGTCGAATGCGACGTCGTCGACCGTCGACATATCCGCAGCTCCAACGGCCGTACCGAGGTCCGCCCGGTGATCCGCACGCAGCTCCAGCTCGCCGGCGTGACCAAGACCATCGAGCTGACGCTGACCAACCGAGACGAGATGGGTTTCCGCATGCTGATCGGACGGCAGGCACTTCGTCGTCACTTCATGATCGACCCCGCGACATCGTTTCGGGGGGCGGAGGCACCATGACCAAACGAACGTCCCTCGAGATCGCCGGGACCGAGCTCGTCCCCGGCGAACGCCACGAACTCGAGCTGCGACCGGCCCAACTCCCGTCCGGCGGTTGGATGCCGATTCCGGTCGTGGCGTTCCACGGCCGCCAGAACGGCCCGGTCGTCTGGTTGAGCGCGGCGCTGCACGGCGACGAGGTCAACGGGGTGGAGATCATCCGCCAGGTCATGTCCGCACTGGACCCCGAGAAGATGCGCGGCACCGTGCTCGCCGTGCCGGTCGTGAACGTGCCCGGCTTTGCCACCGGCGACCGCTACATGCCGGACCGGCGCGACCTGAACCGGTCTTTCCCCGGGTCGGCGAGCGGATCACTCGCGTCACGGTTCGCCCATGCGTTCATGACGGAGATCGTGCGCAAGAGCGACGTCGGCATCGACCTCCACACCGGTTCTGACCATCGGCACAACATCCCCCAGATCCGCGCCGACCTCACCGACGAACTCACCCGCGAGCTGACCACCGCGTTCGGTGCCCCCTTCGCCCTGCACGCGCGGCTGCGGGACGGCTCCCTTCGCGAGGCCGCTGTCCGCTCGGACGCCCGCGTGCTGCTCTACGAAGCGGGCGAGTCGTGGCGCTTCGATCAGCAGGCGATCGAGGTCGGCGTGCTGGGCGTGCGCCGCGTGCTCGCCCACCTGAAGGTCGCGACCGCCGGCCGACGGGGCAAGCGCACGAAGACGATCGAACTCGCCGCATCCCGCTGGGTCCGCTCACCGATGAGTGGCCTGGCCCGACTGTCGGCCGAGCTCGGGGAGCATGTCGAGGCAGGCGACCGGGTCGGCGTCGTCGGGGACGCGATCGGCAGCACGGAGAAGAAGGTCATCGCCCGCCACGCCGGCTGGGTCATCGGCCGCACGGAATCACCCGTCGTCCATCGCGGCGACGCGCTCATCCACATCGCAGAACAACGAGATCCCGAGGGGTCGTCATGAAACTTGCCATCCTGAGCCGCGCGCCACGCTCCTACAGCACCCAACGACTGCGAGCTGCCGCAATCGATCGCGGCCACACCATCCGCGTCCTCGACACGATGCGGTTCGCGATCGACCTGTCGCACGCGGAGCCGGATCTCCAGTACCGCGGCAAGCAGCTGAGCGACTACGACGCGGTGCTGCCCCGCGTCGGCGCGTCGATCACGTACTTCGGCATGGCCGTCGTGCGCCAGTTCGAGCAGATGGACGTCTACACGCCCAACACGGCCAACGGCATCGGCAACTCCCGAGACAAGCTTCGGGCGACGCAGATCCTGTCGCGCCACGACATCGGCATTCCCGCGACGTCGTTCGTGCGTGACCGCTCGGACGTGCCCGCTGCGATCGAGCGGGTGGGCGGCGCGCCGGTCGTCATCAAGCTGCTGGAGGGCACCCAGGGCATCGGCGTGATCCTGGCGCCCGACGACCGCGTGGCGGGCGCCGTGATCGAGACGCTGCAGTCCGCGAAGCAGAACGTGCTCATCCAACGCTTCATCGCCGAGTCCAAGGGACGCGACATCCGCGCGTTCGTGATCGGCGACCGCGTGGTGGCTGCGATGCGCCGGGTGGCC
>BQJV01000300.1 GCA_021604885.1 Acidimicrobiales bacterium | reverse complement strand
GATCAGGTTGAGGGCGCCGGCTTCGTCGTCGTCACCCCACCGGCCCCAGTTCTTCACGCTCTCGAACACCGACCGCATCCGGTCGGACGTCCAGGCCTCGGCCTCCGCACCAGCTGACATGGCGTCTCCTTCCCGTCGCCTTCGAGAATGGACAGGTGTCTGACCCCATGTCCATTCTCAGGCGGGGGTGATGGTCAGGACGCCGGTGCCGGTGGCGCCGGGGCGGAGTCGCCAGGTGCCGACGACGGCCTCGCCGTCGCCGTCGTGAAGGGTGCCTTCGGCGTCGATGCAGACGACGAGCTCGTTCTGGCGGACGACCTGGATCTCCGTGAACGCGGCGCGGTAGGTGTCGTCGCCCATCTCGACGTCGCCGCGCATGCCCGCGCCGTCGGTGATCGCGTCGCTGGCGCCGGGGAACGAGGAGGTGCCGCAGCTGACCTCGGCGGGGTCGCCGAACGCCGCGTCGTCGATCTGGCCCTCGAGATGGATCCCCGGGGCGTCGTGTGCGACGGCCTGGGTCGTGGAGGCGTCGACCGTGGCGAAGAACGGCCCGAAGGCGACGATCGCGGCGATGATTCCGACGTCGGCGGCAATGGTGGTGCGGTGCATGTCCCCACGGTGCGGGACCGAACGCCGCTCGACCATGACGCGGATCACAGTGTCGGGCGGATTTTCGCCCTCCCGGTAGGGTGCGCGGGCATGAACGACATCTGGGGTGCGTCGGCACGTCGGCTGACCGACGCGGTCAGCGTGCTCGTGGGCGACGGCAACGGCGGCTATCCGAGCGGCAACTCCGTCGTCGTGCAGGGGCGGACCGAGACGGTGATCATCGATCCGTCGGTGACCGTCGTGGCGAACGGCGGCGCCGGCGTGCCCGTCGATGCGGTGCTCAACAGCCACGGCCACGAGGATCACATGGCCGGCAACGGACTCTTCGCCGATGCGCGTGTTCACATCCATGACGCCGACCTCCTCGCCGCGCAGAGCATGGACGGGCTGATGGCCGTCTACGGGTTCGAGGGGCAGGCGGAGGCGGACGCACGGGAGACGTTCGCCACCGAGTTCCACTACACCGATCGACCGGATGCGACGGGATTCGCCGACGGGCACGTGTTCGACCTCGGCGGCATCGGCGTCGAAGCGGTCCACCTGCCGGGCCACACCCGAGGCCACAGCGGCTTCCGCATCCCGGGCGGCGTCTTCTTCCTGTCCGACATTGATCTGACCGGCTTCGGGCCCTACTACGGGGACGTCTGGAGCGACCTGGACGACTTCGAGGCGAGCCTGCACACGGTCCGCGACGAGGAGGCGGCGTTCTACGTGACGTTCCACCAGAAGGGGATCATCGAGGGCCGGGCGACGTTCCTCGAGATGATCGACGGGTACCTGGCCGTGATTCCCCGGCGCCACGCTGCGATGCTCGAGTTCGTCGCCGAACCCCGCTCGCTCGAGGACCTGGTGGCGCACCGGTTCATGTACCGGGCGCACATCCCGGCGGACTTCGCCGATCGGGCCGAGCGGCGCTGCGCCGAGCTCCACCTGCAGCGCATGATCGCCCGCGGCGAAGCCGAAATCACCGACGACGGCCGCTACCTCGCCACCTGACCACCCCACAGTCCTCCGTTCTGTGACTTCCTACGTCCGAGGGGTGCGCGCTGATCGGTCACAGAAGTGTGGAGGGGTCAGCGTTGGAAGCGGCTGCGGATCGCTTCGTTCGTGACGAAGATCGGGAGGTCGCTGTCGTCGAGGGCGCCGCGGCTCGGGCCGCCGTCGACGTCGATCGTCTGGCCGGTGACGTAGCTCGCCAGGTCCGACAGCAGGAACAGGGCGACGTCGGCGATGTCGTCCGGACGTCCTCGCCGCCGCAGCGTGATCGCCTCGGCGAGCGGATCGACCTCGTCGGGAGCGCGTCCCGAACGCGGCGTGTTGATCGTGCCCGGCGCGAGCGTGTTGGCCCGGATGCCGTGGCGCCCCCACTCCATCGCCATCGAGCGGGTGAGCGAGTCCAGCCCCGCCTTCGCCGCGCCGTAGGCCGACAGCAGCGGCTGGCCCCGGCTCGCGATCGACGAGATGTTCACGATCGCGCCCGCCGCGCCGCGCGCGATCATCGCCGCGGCGACGTGTTGGCAGGCGATGAACGCATACCGCAGGTTCGTCGTCATCAGATGATCGAACGACTCGATCGGGAAGTCGTCCAGGCGGTGCCAGTGCTCGGGTGTGGCGCCGCCGACGACGTTCACCAGCAGGTCGACCGGCCCGATCGCCTCGACGCCGCGGTCGATCGCGGCGCGCAGCGCGTCGAAGTCGGTCACATCCGCGACCTGGGCGGAGGCCCGCCGCCCGATCGACTCGACGTCGGCGACCGTCGCCTCCACGTGTTCGGCCACCGCACTCACCGCGATGACGTCGGCCTCGGCCTCCGCCAGCCGTCGACACATCGCGGTGCCGATGCCACCGCCACCGCCGCCCACCACGAGCGCGGTTCGTCCCGAGAAGTCGATTTCCACTGTCATGGCGTCACCTTACGACGGACTTGCGAGCGAACACACGTTCGCTACGATGCGGTGATGCTGCAATTCGACCGCGACCACGAAATCGAGCATCTCCGCCGCTCCCTGGCGATGCTTCCGGCCGGCGCGGACGCCCTGAAGCGGGAGGAGGCGATGGCGTTGCTGGCCCGTCTCCGCGACGTCACCACCCGCCTGCGCCATGTGGAGGAGGACCTGCGGGCGCTCCTCGACGAGATCGAGACGAGCTAGGCGCGAGCGGCGTGCGTCGCGAACTTCTCGCGCACCCACGTGCCGGTGATCTGCGCGATCTCCTCGGCGGCTTCTGCCATCAGATGATCGGTCTCCGGGAAGGTGCGCACCTCGCCCGTGCCGGCGAGCGTCTGCACCATCATCGAGTTCTCCGGCCCGAGGATCGAGTCCCGTTCGCCGTGCAGGAGCAGAAGTGGCGTGGTGCCGAGCCGGGCGGCTTCCTCGCAGCCGGCGGACTGGGTGGCGTAGGTGATGACGCCGGCCGTGTGGGCCGTGAACGTCGACGCCGCCTGGATCGCGACTGCGCCGCCGAACGAGTGTCCGAGGATGACGAAGCGTTCGGCGCCGTTGCGCAACGCCAGGTCGGCGGCCGCGCACGTGTCGAGCAGACAGCGGGGGAGATCACCCGGCTTGCGGTAGCCGACGGCCATCGCGGCGCGGCCTTCGGCCGCCAGCTCCAGCCCCAACTCGAGGTACAACGAACGCCCCGGCCCGAGCATCCCGCCCATTGCGCCGCCGCACATGAGCGCCACATCGGTGGCGCCCGGAGCGCCGTGCCACATGATTTGGAGCAGGCCCTCCATGGTGTAGATCTCGACCAGGCGGCTCGTCTCGGTGAACTCGCCGTCGGCCTTGGCCAACACGCCCAACATCTCGAGCGGCGAGCGCCGCGTCTCGTCCCGGGGTCCTGAATCGCTCACCCAATCATGCTCTCACGCGTGAGCGAGGGCGCTACCATTCCTCCCGCTGGCGCCGGTGCCCGAGCGGCCCAAGGGAACGGCCTGCAAAGCCGTACAGTCGCGGGTTCAAATCCCGCCCGGCGCTCGTCAGTGTTCGAGGCCGTCGCATCCGCGGCGGCCTCGAATCGCGTTCGGGATTGGGTGGATCCGCTGCTACAGTCACCGTCTCCAGGGCCGTTAGCTCAGTTGGTTAGAGCGCCTGCTCGACACGCAGGAGGTCACAAGTTCGACTCTTGTACGGCCCACGGAAATCCTTCGGGTGCGATGGAGTATTGGTAGGCCAATGCTCCCGGCAACCTTGGTGGGTAGGAGTCCGGAGCACCCGACATGACCGATCCGCAGCTCGAGCAGTACCGGTCCAGCATCGACAACATCGACGCGGCCCTGATCCTTCTGCTCGCCGAGCGCTTCAAGGTGACGAAGGCCGTCGGTGCCCACAAGGCGGCAGCGGGGCTCCCGCCCGCCGACCCGGCCCGCGAGGAACAGCAGATCGCCCGGCTTCGCGCGCTCGCCGCCGACGCCGACCTCGATCCCGCGTTCAGCGAGGCGTTCCTGCGCTTCGTGATCGCCGAAGTGATCCGTCACCACGAGCACGCGGCCAACGGCGGCTGAACCGGAAGGCCTGCGGCGCGATCAGCTCACCGGCTGCGTGTCGCGCCAGCGGACATCGAGACGGCGAGTGACGATGCGCCACCCGTCATCGGTGCGGACGTAGCGGTCGTGGTAGTGGATCTGCATCACGGTGTCCGTGCGCAGGTCGCCGTCCACCGTGAGATGGTGCGCGGTGCAGTAGGTGATGCCGGTGGCGCCGTCGTCGGTCGGCTGCACCACCTGCTGCCCGAGGAGATGGCTCGTCGATTCGTAGCGAAGTAGCCCTTGCATCGCGTCGGTGATCTGGTCCATCCCCGTCCGCACGGCGCGCCCGGTGTCGAGCGTCGCGTCCGGCACGAACACCTGGTGGAGGTCCGCGAAGTCCCGCGTGTCGACGGCGAGGGCGTAGCGAGCGACGAGGTCCGTGAGGGCCTGCCGATCGGCGAGGTCGAGGGCTCCGGTCATCGTGGCCACGATCGCACGGGGCAGTCGGCGAATGCACGCCGAGCACGCCGGTATGGTGAACGGCCCGGACCCTGTCCGACCCGATGGACT
>BQJV01000299.1 GCA_021604885.1 Acidimicrobiales bacterium | reverse complement strand
CCGGTCTGGGGTACAACCGCCGAGCCGTGAACCTGCACCGCGCCGCCCAGACGATCGTCGAGCGTCATGGCGGCCGGGTGCCGGACACCCTCCCGGACCTGCTCGGACTTCCCGGGGTCGGGGCCTACACGGCCCGCGCTGTGCTCGCCTTCGCGTTCGAGCAGCCGGTCGCGCCGATCGACACGAACATCGGACGCGTGCTGGCCCGACTGGCGGGGGAGTCCCTCTCGCAGCGCGACGCCCAGGCCCGCGCCGATGCGCTCGTCCCGCCCTCCGACCCATGGCTCTGGAACCAGGGGATCATGGAGCTCGGCGCGCTGGTGTGCACAAAGCGCAATCCCGACTGCGGTCGATGCCCGGTCGCGTCGCACTGCGCATGGCACGGCGAGGGCGAAGACCCCGCGACGGGATCCGCGGCCGTCAGCGCACCACAATCACGCTTCGAGGGCTCGGACCGTCAGCTGCGGGGGCGGCTCGTCGACGCGGTACGAGCGACGGACGTGCCGGTTGTCGACCTCGCGGCGGTGCTCGGAACGAACGACACCGAGCGCGCCCAGCGCACGCTCGACGGACTGGTCCGCGACGGCTTGCTCGAAGTGTCCGGCGGAACGGTCAGGCTGGGCCGGTGAGCGAACGCAGGAGCTCGTCGATCGCCTGATCCGCGATCGCGGTCATCTCCTCGTCCGTGCGGTCCTGGATCGGGTGCTCGGTGAGCACATGCGCCACATCGAGGCCGAGGGCCGCGGACTGGGTGGCGGCGGCATCCTCGAATTCCACAGTGGCCACGAAGACCCCCGGGATGCCGCGTCGTTCGAGATCGTTGATGTCGTGCACACTGCACGTCGTGCAGCTGCCTCAATCGGCGAGTGCTTCGATCACCGCATCACAGCTCGTGGCGATCTCGTGGCGGAGGTCGACCGGGGCGGGTTTGGCGAACGTCGGCTTGCTGTAGCGCTTCACCGACGCGCCGAGCGCCGACAGCTTCTCCTCCACGCGGTCGAGGAACACGTTGCCGCGCGGCTTCGAGATGTCGAGCAGGCCGACGGTGAGACCGTTGAGTGACTCGGGCCGGCCGACGCGTTCGCGCTGGGCGATCGCGGTCTCGTCGCTCGGGTCGAGGATCGTCGTCATGGTCGGATCTCCTTGGTCACGGGGACACTACCTCCCTCGCCGGTCAGCCAACCGCCGATCACAGACGAGAACAGACCGGCGCCGCCGCCGGCATGCACGATCTGCACGCCGAGCTCGGGATGGAACTTCGGGACACGGGTGCCGGCCGGCAGCTCGGGGAACCCTTCGGCCATGCCTTCCTTCCCGCGCAGGATCGAGTCCGCATCGATCATGAGCTCCTCGTCCAACGCGGCGCGGAACCGCGCCTTGTCCCAGCCGGCATCGCGATAGCGCGCCTGGTGCTCGGGCGAGATGACGAGCATCGCATCCATGCCGATCGCCATGCGTGGCGAGTTCGTCGCGAGCATCGCCCGGGCGAGGAGGCGGGTGAGCGACTCGGGCGCGCGATCGAGTTGGTCGATGATGATGCGCGGCCCCTCGCCGCAGTACGCCGTGACGGTCGAGACCGACGGGTCGAACCCGCGATCCTCGGCGTAGCTCGTCCAGTACGAGCCCTCCTCGTCCTCGGCAAAACACAGTCCGAGCTTCCCGGGATTGCCCTGCGTGGAACGGTCGACGCCGCCCGGCTGTCCGCCGCCGAGGTTGCGCACGAGGAGCTGGACGGCGCGCCCGATGGTCGAGTTGGCGCGGTTGCCGTGACCGAGCACGTTGATACCGGAGTTCATGCCGATCTCGCGACGGATGGGTCCGTTCACGACATAGATCGGACCCACGGACATCGTCGTCGCGAGCACGCCGTGCATGTTGAACTCGTCGGTGCAGACCGCCTCGAGCGCCGCGAGCACGACCGGGAGGTACTCGGGCTTGCAGCCGGCCATCACCGCGTTGACGGCGACCTTCTCGACGGTGCATTCCACGAGGTTGGGGGGCACGACCGCGACGATGTCGCCCGGCGATCGCGTCGTGCCTTCCAGCATGCGCAGGACCCGTGCTTCGGTGGGTGGGACGACCGGCAGGCCGTCGCTCCATCCCCGGTCCCACATCGCTTCCCAGTCGTCCTCGAGCGCTGCGATCTCGATGCGGCGGCTGTGCAGGGTCGAACCGGAGAAGCGAACGGCGAGTTCGTCGGTGCGGGTCGGATCGACGCTCAGTGATCCGCAGCCGGGACGCATGTCCGGCAGGTCGGCGCCGAGATCGTCGACGCCGGTGAAGGCCTCCCACTGCTCGCGGGACCAGCCCACCGTCGTCTCGGTGGCGGCACCGTCCGCCACCTGCAAGAGGGTCGGCACCGTCTCGATGTCGTGATGCCACGAGAGCGCGAGGTCCTCGTCGTGGACGACCCACGGCGCGTCGGTCGGGAACGTCGGGTCGTCCTGGGTGATCACCGTCAGGTCGGCGCGGAAGGCGAGATCCTCGAGAACCGGGGCGACGAGGACGCACGTCGGACAGTCCTTCTTGACGACGGCGACGAGGCCGTTCGGCAGCGGTGGGGCGGTCATGGCGCCATGTTATGCCGGTCCGACTGCTGACAGTCCAACTGCCAGAAGGCAGAGATATCCGTCACACCCCTCTCGACGGTCGCAGCGTTGCGGATTACCGTCGTTTTCCTCATGGGGGACAAGCACACGTCGGTCGACGTCGCGTTTCATGGCGTCCGAGGGTCCACGCCGTGCTCCTGTCCCACGGTCCAGCGCTACGGCGGCAACACCAGCTGCGTCACCATCGAGTCGGAGGGGCAGGACCCGATCGTCCTCGATCTCGGCACCGGGCTCCGGCCCTGGGGCTGTTCGATGGAGGCCGGGCTGCCCATGACCTTCCACGCGCTCGTCACCCACATGCACTGGGACCATGTGCAGGGGCTGCCGTTCTTCACGCCGCTCCAGTGCGCGGGCACGGTGCTCAACGTGTACGGCCCGGGCGACGGTGAGCACACGATGGCATCGACCTTCGAGCAGTTCATGAGCCCGCCCTACTTCCCGATTCGATCGTGTGATCTGCCGGCGACCGTGCGCTTCCACGACACGCACCACGGCCAGTTCGACATCGCGGGCACGGAGGTCATGACGCGTCCGGTGCCCCACACCGGCAAGACCAACGGGTACCGCGTCACGCGCAACGGCGTCTCCGTCGCCTACGTGCCCGACCATCAGGAGCCGATCGGCCGCCCGACCGAGGTCGACGCGGCTGTCCTCGAACTCTGCGCCGGCGCAGACCTCCTCATCCACGATGCCCAGCTGTGGCAGGACGAGTTGCCCGCGAAGGCGACATGGGGCCACTGCACCCCGGAGTACGCGGTGGAGGTTGCCGCACAGGCGGGCGTCGGCACGCTGGCGTTGTTCCACCACGATCCGTCGCACACGGATGAAGACCTCGACGAGATGACCGAACGCGTCGGGGAGATGGCGTCGGCCCGCGGCGTCGACAGCGTGGTCTGTGCCACCGAGGGCCTGAAGCTCTCGGTCGCCGCCCGAGCCTGACCGGGCGCTACCGTGCGCTGAGCACGTCGGGCGATCGCCCGAGTCAGGAGGAGACGTGTCCGATTCTGCAGCGATCGATGGCGACGACTTTCGTCGGGTCCTCGGCCACTTCCCGACCGGTGTCACCGTGGTCACCGGCACCGATGCCGACGGCCCGGCGGGGATGGCGATCGGGTCGTTCGCGAGTGTGTCGTTGGACCCGCCGCTCGTCATGTTCTGTCCGGGCAACACCTCCGCGAGTTGGCTCCGGATCAAGGAGACGGGCGCGTTCTGCGTGAACGTGCTCGGCGAGGACCAGAAGGACACCTGCGGCGTTTTCGCCGGCAAGTCCGACGACAAGTTCGCCGGGATCGACTGGACCACCGACGCCACGGGTGCGCCGGTGATCCCCGGTTCGCTCGCCGTCATCGACTGCGAGATCCACGCGATCCTCGACGGTGGCGATCACGACATCGTGGTCGGGTTGGTCAAGTCGTTGCGGACGGCAGACGACGCCCATGTCCGCGGCCCGCTGCTCTTCTTCCAGGGCGGCTACGGCCGCTACGAGAGCATCTGACGTGGCCGTCTACGCTCTCGGTGACCGGGTTCCGGAGATCCACGAGACGGCCTACGTCCACGAACAGGCGACGGTCATCGGCAGCGTGAAGCTCGGGCCGGGCGCCTCGGTCTGGCCCCAGGCGGTCATCCGCGCCGACGACAACATCATCAGCATCGGTGAGGCGACGTCGATCCAGGACGGCGCCGTGCTGCACTGCACGCCGGTCCATGCGACCACGGTCGGCAACTTCGTGACCGTCGGCCACCTCGCCCATCTCGAGGGGTGCACCGTGCTCGATCACGCGCTCATCGGCACGGGATCGATCGTGTTGCACGACGCGTTGATCGGCGAGCACGCGCTCGTCGGCGCCGCGGCGATGGTGCCCGGCAAGGTCGAGGTCCCGGCCCGCGCGATGGCGCTCGGCGTGCCGGTCAAGATCCGGGAGGACGCCCTCCCCGAAGGGCACGCGCAGATGAACGTCGACGCGTACCTGCGACGCGGCGCCCAGTTCGCCGCCGAGCTCCGCCGGATCGACTAGAGCTTCCGGCATGGCCGACCCGTT
>BQJV01000298.1 GCA_021604885.1 Acidimicrobiales bacterium | reverse complement strand
AACCAGGCCCAGAACGGACCCAGCACTAACGGATCATCCAGGCCGCCGACGATGCGACGTCGGAAGGCCGGGTTCGACAACAACACCGGCAACGCCGCCAACGACGCCGTCTTCGGATCCCGAATCAGCGTCGACATGGCGTTGTACAACACATCGCTCGTACGAGGCAGCGAGCCAAGGCTGTCGCCGAACACGCCATGAATCACCGCCATCACCTGATCGACCACCACCTCCGGCGGCCCGAACCGGGCCGACAGTGGGTTCAACCCAACCGCCATATCCGCGTCAGCGGGATCCAGCACCACGACGTCGTCCCGACGTTCGTCAGGGATGTGGGCGAGAACGTCATCGACCAGACCGCCTTTCGGGTCGATCACCACCACCCCACGACCTTTCGCGATGTCGGTCGCGACGAGGTGGGCGAGCAGTGTCGATTTGCCCGAGCCGGTCACGCCGCTCACCAGCGTGTGCATCGTTGCATCCGCGGCGTTCAGCGCGACAGGACGGTGCTCTCCCGGCCATGTCGATTCGCCGACCACTCGACCAGATGACGGCACATTCTTTGATGGCGGGAGGAGTCGAGTTCGGGAACGCTCCACGGACGGGTACGAGATGTCACCAACCGGCCAGGCGAGCACCGCGGCAAGTTCGGAAACGTTGAGGCTCAGTGGCCATCGCCAGACCGAGCGTGCCTCGATGACCGCAGTCGCCCGTTCCGGGGTCGACATCAGCCGCACCCCTGGTGCTTCTAGCGTTGCCAGCGCTCCGAGCACGTCGGCCACTACTGACTCGGCCCGGCCTCGTGTTGCGGCGGCGACGAGCACCCTGCCGATCAGACGGACGCCGGCCTCGCTCATCTTCGACCGCAACGCTTGACGCCGTTCAGTATCAACCGGCGACCGGGCGGGGTTGACCGTCCGGCTGATGAGGTCACGCAACGACTCCGCTGGCATCACCTCAAGCCGATTCGGCACCGCCGAAGGCGCCAACCTCGGCCCCAACACCCACTGCACCACCGCCAACTCGCCGCGTCGAAGCCGCGTCGCAACGCCATGCAATGTGCGCGCCGCTGTCGCTGCTTCAGCGATATCAAGCGAGCGTTGCCGGGTGGTTACCCGTATCCGTCGCGCCACGACGGTGGCGTTCGTCGGCAGCGCCCAGCGCACCGCCGGCTCCTCTGCCTGCGTGCCGGGCAGCGTCTCGCGCAGCTGGGAACGCACCCGTGGCGACGACCACTCATCGGCTCCCAACAGGAACGTTGACTTGTGTGGTTGGAGAGCCGTTTCGAATACCAGCCGATGTCGGCGACGATCCGCCACGACACTCGCGGCCAGGCCGCGGACCGCGTCAGGATCGACGTCGCGGCCGAACTCGATCCGCCACCACACCAACGCCGCAGACCGGTTTGCTGCCGCGTTCACGCCGCGCCCCGATCCTGTCGGCCACCGTCCTCGGCCGGCGCAGGGCGGTCGTCCTGGCTGGCCTCGTCGTTCTCCGCGGCGATCGCCAACTCAATCAGCACTCGAGCCAACCGCCGGAGATCCGGCTCCTTTCGGCGAACCGGCTCCACCACAATCCGACGTTCCTTCTTTCTTCCAGCCACGATCTCTCATCCCCCTTTCATGCATTGATTGACGACCCAGCCGACTGCTGCGCAAACGCAACAGTGGACTCTCATTGTCTGCTGCGTGAACGCATCGGTCAACGAGATTGTGTATTTCACAGCACCGACCGGCAGCACCACCGCCCGAGTCGAACAGCTCCGCCTACCAGCGGCGATGCGAGCCGCCGAACAGCCACGACGCGACCACCACGGCGACAAGCAGACCAAGCAACACCGGGATGAGCGGTGCCATGATCTCCGCGACCACGCGGGCGCCGACTGCCAGGCCAAGCACAAGAAGCACGGCACCGGACAAGCGCTCACCAAGCGAAGGCCCCCAGTAGTCGCCGCGCCACATGTCCCGATCGCGGCTCATGCTGCGTCGTCGGACGGGTCGGTGTGGACGAGGTGCAGTCCGTGCAGCGCCTGACGAGCGCGCCACGCCTCCAACGACAGTGCACGCATCGCCTGCAGAGCTTGCAGTTGCGCGTCGAGGGTGATCTCGCGGGCGCTGCGGTGGGCTTGCATGTACTGCCACGCCGCGCCTGCGCCGAGGGCGCCGCCCAAAACTAGAAGGAAGAGTGCGCCGATCACTTCCATGTCAGCGGCCCATCTCGATGATCTCGACCAACGTCGACTGGGCGTAGGCGTCGACGATCGCACTCAACCGGCGGCGCACATCGGCGGCCGCCAACGGATCCGCCGTCCTGGTGGTCTCACACAGCCGATCGGCCTCAGCCGACAGCGACGCCACATGGCCGAGTCCGACCTGCGTCGCGAACGCCGCCGCGTGGATTCGCGCCGCCGCAACCACGCCCCCAGCATCGGCCTGATCGACCTGCCGGTTGATCTGGCGAACCATCCGTGCCGGCATCTGACGCCGAGCCCGAACCGCGGCCGCGACCTCTCGCTGTGAACGAACCGGTAGAGGAGCATTCATGGCTTCCTTTCTGAACCGACGAGACCGCCCCGTCGGACACCACCAAGCGTCCTCCGCCACCTGGCCGCCCGCCTGGCTGCCCGCCCGGCTGATTTCTGGTCGAATAGCCGACATGGCCGATCCCGGAGTTCCAACTCCTCCCGTGTTCGACGATCTCATCGCCGAGCTCGCCCTTATCCGCCGCCACGGGATCACCCAGCTCCGGACCCTCGACCTCCCCGCGCTACAGCAAGCCGCGCTGGCAGCCGGTCACAACCCCACGAACGGACGAATCGAAGCACCCCAGCTCGAGACGCTGATCCGCGACGGCATCGCCGAACTCGGCGGCGGCACCATCGCCGACACACTCGAGATCCTTCTCGGACTCGAACCCGGCACCCGCGGCAACCCGCCACCGCAACTACGCGCCGACGCCGCTGAGCGCTGGGGCATCAGCCTCTCGCGATTCCGACACCGCTGGGAACCCCACATCCTCAGCCAACTCGCCGACGCCATCCTGACCCGCTGCCACCATCACGCCATGCGCCTGGCCCACCTCGCCCTCGAACGACGCACCCCCACCACCAGCCGCCTCGCCATTGCCTGGGTCGAACGCTTCGAGGCCATGTACCGGCTCTGGACCCCGATCTACGCCCTCGCCGCCGACCTCACCGCACAACGCTCCACCCAATTCCACCCGCCCCGGCGCGACGGCTCCGACGCCGGCGGCTACGTCACCTTCGCCCTAAGCCACTACACCGACCTGCTCATCGAAACCCGCCGCTACCAACACCGCTACGGCGGACTGTGGCTCCTCTCGGACCATCAAGCCGAACAAGACCTCGCCGACGCCCTTTACCGCATCACCTGGCACACGCCCAACAACGAACGCGACGACTCGTACCTGCGCACTCTCACCGACACCCACCCCGAACAACACCAACTCCTCGAAGCGATCGCCAACGATCCCATAGGTGCCGACATCCACCACGAATGGCAGGACTGGGCTCGCCGCTGCCACTGCACATGGGATGCCAAGACCACGCCAGGGGAGCTCTTTGCGACCAGCCGCCACCACCCCGACATCGACCCGACATGCCAGCCGCACCAAGTCATCCAAGCCGCCGTCGACTACTGCACAATCCTCGACGACGACTGGAACCGCATTGCCGACTGGTACCGACTCCCCACCAACCGACCCACGACCATCAGCGGCGAAACCCTCACCAACCAACACTCCAGTAACGACCGCAGCTGATCACGACCGCCCCTTGAGCCCCGACTCACACAGCAGCTAATTTCACCACCACGGCGACCTCGGCGGAAGGCAGCCCCATGCGCCAAGACACCCAGGAAACACTTGCTGAGAACCACTCCATCTTCACCCGACGCCGGGTAAAGAAGTGGCACAACGGCATCGCTCAACTCGAAGACGACCTTGTCGACGGCGAAGTCGTCATCGCCATCATCGACGGCGGACCCGACGAATACGGCATCGGCCTGCTCATGCTCACCCAAGCACGCCTCCTCTCCTGGCGAGCCAGCAGCGGCATCATCGACTTCATGCTCCACGACATCGACGGCGTTCATATGGACAACGACGCCGGCCGGGACATGATCATCGCCCACCACACCCGCATGGGACCCTGGGTCTTCAAAGTCGGCGAGATCAACATGCTCGACATCACACCCATCCCTCGCGCCTACGTCCACTTCGCCACCGCCCTCAACGAACTCGCCAAACAAGCCGAAGAACCCCAACCCGAACCAACGCCCCCCGCGACACCGTCACACTCCGCCGCCGACGAGATCACCAAACTCGCCGACCTCCTCGAACGCGGCCTCATCACAGCGGACGAATACGAGCAAGGAAAGCGTCAAGCCCTCCGCTCGTAGAGTCGCGACACGTTGAACGACGGGTTCGCAAACGGCGGCTGGACGACTGGCATACGCGCCCAACGGGGCACGACTGCGAGCAGTGCGAAACTGGTTCAACCTTTCGCGACACCCTCGACCATCACTGCTACGCATCAGTCTGTAGACCAATAAGTAGCACACCACGATGGTGTCACCCATGCGTGAGGGAGCACTGCAGCGACTACTCGGTGAGAACCTCCGCAGGCTCCGCCTCGAGAAGGATCTGT
>BQJV01000297.1 GCA_021604885.1 Acidimicrobiales bacterium | reverse complement strand
TGATCACGGGTGCACCCTAGGGCGCGTGGTTGACTGACCCTCATGTCGAAACGGGCCGCCGCCAACACCCACGCCGTGATCGATGGGTCGAACCTCGCCACCGAGGGCCGCAAGGAACCGAGCCTCGCGCAGTTGAAGGAGGCCGTCGCCGCGATCCGCGACGAGTACGACTTCACCCATGTGACGGTGATCGTCGACGCGACCTTCGAGCATCGGGTGGCCAAGGCCGAGACCAAGGCCGCCCGCAAGGCGATCGACGACAACGAGATCCTCACACCGCCCGCCGGGGTCATCGGTCGCGGCGACACCTTCATCCTCGAGGTGGCGGACCGCGCCGATGCCGTCGTGTTCTCGAACGACTCGTTCCAGGAGTTCCACGGCACCTTCGACTGGCTCTTCGACGAGGGACGGCTCGTCGGCGGCAAGCCGGTGCCGGGCGTCGGCTGGATCTACGTTCCTCGCTCCCCCGTCCGCGGCCCGGTCAGTCGTCGCGCCACGTCGGAACGTCGACGCAAGAAGTCCGACGACACGGCGAAGCCCGAGGCAAAGCCGGCCGCAAAGCCGGCAGCAAAGCCGGCAGCGAAGGCCGCGGAGAAGTCCACCCGGTCGGCCAAGCCGGCTCGAGCGGCGAAACCGGCCGCCCCGACGGACTCGGCCGACGGAAGCAACGCTCCGACCGCCTGGAAGACCTTCACCGCCGATTACCCGGTCGGCACGACCGTCGCCGCGACCGTCGACCGATTCTCCTCGCACGGCGCCTATGGCTCCGTCGACGACGTGATCATCTATCTCCCCAACCGCCTGCTCGGTGATCCCGCGCCCACCAAGGCGCGCGACGTCCTCGACATCGGCTCGACCGTCGACGTCATCGTCCATCGATTCGACGACGAGCGATTCGGCATCGACGCCGGGCTCATCCCGGTTCCCGGGGGCCGGGCGAAGGCACCGGCCAAGCGGCCCGCCCGCAAGACCACCAAGCAGGCGGCCAAGAAGACGGCGAAGAAGACCGCGACGCGAACGGCGAAGAGGACGACCGCCAAGAAGAACGTCGCCAAGAAGACCGTGGCCAAGCGGCCGGCCAAGAAGGCCGCCACCAAGAAGGCCGCGGCCAAGCAGCCCGCCAAGAAGACGGCGAAGAAGACCACGACGAAGAAGACGGCGTCGAAGCGCAGCCGCTCTCGCTCGTCGTGACCCAGCGACGATGAGCGCTCGGCGGCGCGCCGGGTTCCTCCTGCTCCTCGCGCTCGCGGCCGCCTCCTGTGGCGACGACGGAGGATCGACCACGCCGGAGTCCACCACCACGTCGACCAGCGCCGCGCTCCCGTCGTCCACCACGACCACGGAGCCGGCGGTCACCACGACGACCGAACGGCCGCTGCCGGTCGAGGAGTCCCGGTCGCGGATCGTCGTCACCGGACCCGAGGAGATGGTCTTCGACTGGACGACGGACCGGTGCGAGGACGAGCACATCCCCGACATCGCGGCGCGGGCGATCCGCACGGCCGACGGCGTCGTCCACCTCACCATCGGGCACTACGTCACGTACCGCATGGCGGGCCCCTCGCTCGACGAGCTGACCACGGACTGCTCGACCGTCCTCCTCGACTCCGACTACGACCCCGATCCCGCCCAGTTCAACGATTCGGAGTGGATCGGCTCGCCCTACACGCTCGACGGCGAGACGATCTACGCGATCGCCCACAACGAGTACCGCGGCGACACCCACCGGGGGTCGCGACCGGGCCAGTGCCCGAGCGCGATGCGCTTCCCGTGCCTGGACACCTCGTTCACCATGCAGATCTCGACCGACGGCGGCGACACCTACCGCGACATCGTCGAGGCCCCCGGTCATCTCGTCGCGACGTTGCCCTACACGTATCGCGACGACACCGTGCCCTCCGGCATCCGCCAGCCCAGCAACATCGTGCGCGGTCCGGACGACTACTTCTACCTGTTCGGCAACATCAGCGATCAGCCCGCCGAGGAGCAATGGGTCTGCGCGATGCGGACCGACGACCTCGCCGATCCGGGCTCCTGGCGGGCGTGGAACGGCACGGCATGGGAGGGCGACTGGCTCGACCCCTACCGGGAGGGCGAGGCGACGGCGAAGGAGATCTGTGCGCCGCTCGCGCCCGACCAGCTCGGCGTGTCCCTCAACGACGGCATCGTGTTCGACGAACGGCTCGGTCGATGGGTGATGGTGAGCGTCACCGCCCACCCCACCTCGGCCGACCCCCAGTGGGGCGTCTACTACGCGACCTCCGAGAACCTGCTCGACTGGACGACCCGGGAGCTCCTGTTGGTGGTGCCGGTCAACCAGACGGTGGCGGATCCCGACAACATGCTCGTCCACGCCTATCCCACCATCATCGATCCGGACAGTCCGTCGCTCAGCTTCGAGACGTCGGACGGCGAGATGTACCTCTACCTGTCCCGGTTCAACTTCGGTGGCAACTCACTCGACCGCGACCTGCTGCGATGGCCGATCTCGGTCGTCGACGAGATCGTTCCCGCGCCGGACTGGGACTTCGCGGACGACGACGACCTCGGTATCGACGGCTGGCGCGGCGTGAACGACGTCGCCCCACTCACGGTCGCCGACGGCGCGCTCGTGATCGATGCGACGGGGCCCGACCCGTATCTCGAAGCCACCGGGCTCGCCGTCCCCGACGCCTACGACCGGCTGCGCATCACCATGCGCCACGACGAAGACGTGACGTCACACGCGCAGCTCTTCTTCGTGACCGAGGACGATCCGTCGTGGAGCGAAGCGAAATCCGTCGTCTTCGACATCGCGGGCACCGGAGCGTTCGAGGACTACGAGCTCGACCTCTCCCTGCTCGCCGGGTGGGAGGGGACGATCCTCGGGATCCGCCTCGACCCTGTCGCCGACCGCACGACCACCGTGCTCGTCGATCGTGTGTGGTTCCCGGTCGCACCGAGCGACTGACGTCCGCAGCGATAGATTCACCCGCCATGGCCGCCCAGTTCATCTTCACCATGCACAAGGTCGGACGGTTCATCCCGCCGGACCGCGACGTGCTCAAGAACATCACCCTCGCCTTCTACCCGGGCGCCAAGATCGGCGTGCTCGGTCCCAACGGCGCAGGCAAGTCGACCCTGCTGCGGATCATGGCCGGCATCGACCAGGAGTTCACCGGCGAGGCCCGGCTCACGGACGGATTCACCGTCGGCATGCTGGAACAGGAGCCCCACCTCGATCCGACCAAGGACGTCATGGGCAACGTGATGGACGGGGTCGGCGAGGTCGCAGGACTGCTGCGGGAGTACGACGAGGTCCTCGCGGGTTGGTCGGACCCCGATGCCGACTACGAGAAGCTCGGCGCCCGTCAGGCCGACCTCGAGTCCAAGATCGAAGCCGCGGGAGCGTGGGACCTCCAGCGCAACGTCGAGATCGCCATGGACGCGCTGCGCACGCCACCCGGCGACACGCCGGTCGACAACCTCTCCGGTGGCGAGGCCCGCCGCGTCGCGATGGCCCGCCTCCTCCTCGCGAAGCCGGACCTGCTGCTGCTCGACGAGCCGACCAACCATCTCGACGCGGAGTCCGTCGCGTGGCTCGAACGGACGCTGCAGGACTACGCCGGCACCGTCGTCGCGATCACGCACGATCGCTACTTCCTCGACAATGTGGCCGGCTGGATCCTCGAACTCGACCGGGGCAAGGGGATGCCCTTCGAGGGCAACTACTCCGGATTCCTCGAGCAGAAGGAAGCCCGCTACGCCCAGGAGCAGAAGGACGACGACAAGCGCACCCGCACCCTCAAGCGCGAGCTCGAGTGGGTCCGGATGGCGCCGAAGGCCCGGCAGGCGAAGGGCAAGGCCCGTCTCGCCCAGTACGAGAAGCTGCTCGAGGAGCAGAAGGCCGCCGACGGCCGTCAGAACGATCTCGAGATCGTGATCCCGGCCGACACCCGCCTCGGCGACGTCGTGATCGAAGCCGACGGGATCTCGAAGGCGTTCGGCGACAAGCTCCTCATCGACGATCTGTCGTTCTCCCTTCCTCCGGCCGGCATCGTCGGTGTGATCGGCGCGAACGGCGCCGGCAAGTCGACCCTGTTCAAGATGATCATCGAAGCGGCCGAGGAGGCCGGCGACGCGGACGCCCAGCCCGACAACGGCACCCTGCGCATCGGACCGACCGTCACCCTCGGCTATGTCGACCAGAACCGCACGCTCGACCCGGACAAGACGGTCTACGAGGAGATCACCGGCGGCGTCGACGACCTCATCGTGGGCGGCCGCGAGATCAACGGCCGTGCCTATGTCGCCTCGTTCAACTTCCGCGGCTCAGACCAGCAGAAGAAGGTCGGCACGCTGTCCGGCGGCGAGCGCAACCGGGTCCATCTCGCGAAGGTGCTCAAGGAGGGGGCGAACGTCCTCCTGCTCGACGAGCCGACCAACGACCTGGACGTCGACACCCTCCGCGCCCTCGAGGACGCGGTCGAGGCCTACGCCGGCTGCGCCGTCATCGTGAGCCACGATCGCTGGTTCCTCGACCGGGTGGCGACGCACATGCTCGCCTTCGAGGGCGAGAGCCAGGTCCGCTGGTTCGAGGGCAACTTCACCGAGTACGCCGACTACCGCAAGCGCGAACACGGCGTCGACGCCATGCGCCCCCAACGCATCAAGTACAAGCCCGTCTCCCGCAGTTGAGAC
>BQJV01000296.1 GCA_021604885.1 Acidimicrobiales bacterium | reverse complement strand
GGGGTGGGGGTGGAGCTGCCGGTTCGCCCGGATCGCCCGCCATCTCAGGTCACCCCGGCGCGACCGGCTGGAAGAGGACCTCGTCCATGAGCTTCCAGTTGCCGCCGACCCGCACCTCGATCACGTAGTCGACGAGCTGCAGAGCGGGCTCACTGAGATTCAGGGTCGCCGTGAAGCAGTCGTCGGGCCGCGGGATGATCGTCTCCCAGGGGGCGATCACACCGCCGGCGAGTGCCGCCTCGCCCGGATTCTCCGGCAGCGCAACGCCCGCGTCGGCGTATGCCTGCTGCACTTCGGCCGAGATGGGCAGACGGATCACCCGGACAAGGAAGTCCTGGTGGCGGTCCGGCGTGAAGTCGAAGTAGTCGACCTGCACACCGATGGACGTCGTGCCGGCGACGATGGTCGAGCCGAATGTCTCGGAGCACTCGAAGACGTAGCCGACCTCGCCCTCGATGATCTCGCCCAGGAACGTTCCGGTGATCTCTTCGCTGCCCGTGAGCACGGTGACGTACGGGCTCACGTACTCCTCGCCGTCGATGTACGCGTCGACCATCGGCTGTGCGTAGTCCGCCGCCCGGGAGAGGAAAACACCGCTTTCCTGGGGCCGCAACGAGATGACACTCTCGATCGTCGATCGACTCGGAACGCCGATGAGCTTGCCGCTGCGGTCCGTGAGCAGACCACCCGAGTTGCCGCCGCGGATCTCGAGGTCCATCTGGATCCAACCCCGGTTGTCCTCGAGCCGCTCGTCGACCACGAAGGCGCTGATCCTGCCGTCGGTCAGGGTCACGGAGCTGTTCGCCGCCACGCCCGGGAAGCCCATGGCGAACACGTCGTCGCCAGTGGACAGCCCTTCGACCGACCCCAGGGGGATCTCCGTCAGGTCGGCGAGGTCGGCCGCCTCGACGATCTTGCCGCTGAGCGTCTCCGTCAGCCGGAGGAGGGCGAGATCGAGATAGCCGTCGACCGCGACCAGTTCGGCCTTGAAACGGGGTTCGGCGCTGCGATCGAGGCCCTCCGAGACACTGATCGTGATGTCGTCGATGTCCTGGAACCAGTCGTCGTTGATGCCGTACCAAAGGGCGAGGCCTTCGCCCGCGCCCCAGCCCGCCACGTGGGCGTTGGTGAGAACGAGTCCGCGTTCCTTGTCGATGATCGTTCCGGTGCCGCCGCCGCCGGATCCCGAGTTGGAGAACACCTCGATGCTGACCACGCCGCGGGTCAGGGCGTCGAAGTCGGGATCGTCGTCACCGCGGGTGGCGAGGAACGCGACAGCACCGATGATGATGGCCAGCGCGGCGAGTCCGCCGGCCAGGAGGCCGACCTTGCCACCGCCGCCGAGGCGGCTGAACCGCTGACCCATGCTGATCTGGCGCACGCCGCTGGCCTTCACGACCACGCGCTCGCCCGCATCGGCATCGCCGAGCACGAACGCCATGGTGCCGCTGATGGCGGTGTCCTTGGTGCGGCGTCCGTCGAGGAAGCTGCCCCCGGAGCTGTCCAGATCGGAGAAGGTCCAGCCGTTCTCGTACTCGAGCACGGCGTGGCGCCGTGACACGTTGGGGTTCTGGCTCTGGACGTCCACACCGGAGTCGCGGCCGATGACGTACTTGCGTCCGGGCGAGAAGGTGTAGGACTGGCCGGCGCATTCGACGACCACGGTCTCGCCGGTCACCTGGGTGGCACCCTCCGCAGCGCCGGCAGCAAGAACGCCGCCCGGTCGCACGGCGCCGCCGTCACCGACGACGGCCGTGGCGTCCGGAGACGCCGCGACCGTCCGATCGAGCTCGTCGACGATCGGGCTGGTCGAGATCTCGAGTCGAACGGCATGTTCGCCACGGGCGAGGGTGACGGACAGTGAGTCGCCGACGGGTCGAGACGTCACCCGTTCGCCCTCGACGAACGTGCCCTGGGTGCTGTCGACGTCGCTCAGCTGCCAGCTCTCGCCGTCATAGTCGACCTGGGCGTGGTGTCGTGAGACGCCCTGCCGCTCCACGACGACGTCCGCGTCCTCGTCCCGCCCGATCCGCACCGGCGACGACGCCGGCTCGAACACGCGGTCCTGTCCGTCGAAGCGAATTGTGAGTCTTTGCCCGCTCATTCGTTGGCTCCTCCATATGAGATGACCCAACTCTTCACCGTGGGATCGAGGAAGAACAGGGCCGATTCGGTTCTGTTACCGAGCCATTAGCGCTGCCCGCACATCGCTTGCGGACACCGCTCCACCGCCCGATGACGATCGCGGACAGCGGTCCTGGTGCGAAAGTCTCCCGTTACCGGCCCGTTAGCCGGTGGGCTTGCGGGTCCGGGTCCGGTCAGGCATTAATGCTCCATGGCGACGCCCCAGATCGACGTGCTCGGTCGCACCCGGTTGGTCGAACACGACCATGCGATCGACCTGTCGCCGCGTCAACGAGCCGTCGTCGCCGGGCTCGCCCTCCGATTTCCTCGTGCGGTTCCGTTCGACGACCTGATCGCGATGGTGTGGGGCGCCGCGGCGCCGAAGACCGCTCGGGCCGCCCTGCAGAACGCGGTCGCCGCCATACGCACGAAACTCGACGACCCGGGACTCATCGAAACCGACGGCGCCTCGTATCGACTCGCGGACGGCGCCGACATCGACGTGAACACGCGGGTTTCCGTCGTCGCAGCCGCGGTCGCAACGCCCGCGGCGAGCACCGACGGCGACGAGTTGCGCCGGGAGCTCGATGCCTGGGAGCCCCACGCCTTGGCGGATCTGTCGGACGACGACGACGTGGTGGCCGCTCGGGCCCGACTCGCGTCGCTGCGCGACGCCGGGGTCGACCAGGTGGGGGCAGCGCTGCTCGCCAGCGGGCGCACCGCCGAAGCGCTCGGGTACCTCGAGGCCGCATTGATCGCCTCCCCGACGCAGGCCGTCCGCGCAGCGCTGCTCGCCGTCGCCCTCCAGCGCTCGGGCGCCGCGGCGGACGCGTTGACGCTCCTCGAGCTCACCGAGCGTCGCTCCGTGGAGGAGGCCGGCATCGGACTTCCGGCAGGGATCGCGTCCCTCCGCGCCCGAATTCTCGACAACGACCCGTCGTTGCATGCACACGCGATCCTGGACGACATCCGTCGCGACATCGGCTTGTCGGCAAGTGCGGGTCCGGTCGTCGGTCGGGACGAGGAGCTGATCGAAGTCCTCGAATACGTCGCTCGTCGCCGAAGCGTGGTCGTCGTCGGTCCGGGCGGGCTCGGGAAGACCACCCTGCTCGACGCCGTGTGCGGCCGGCTCGCAAGCCTCGTCGCCCGCACCACCTGCACCGAGAACCCGGAATCCCCGTACGAGCCGATCGTCGCCGTCCTCGACGAGATCGCGGCCCAGCCGGCCGGTGCCGCCGCACTGCGAGCGGCGGTTCCCGGTGCCGATCCCGGCGCCCTGGCCTGGCTCGCGCCGGGGCTCATGGTGTTCGACCCCGATTCCGAGCCGCCGCCGCGCCGTGAGCTGCGTCGCGCCCGCGCCGACGCCGCCGTCTGCGACCTCCTCTCGGCCCTCGGCCGCCGGGTCCAGCTCACCATCGTGATCGACGACATCCATCTGGCGCCCGACACGACGCTCGGCATCCTCGCCACCGTGGCGTCTCGCTCCGACGCCACGGTCGTGGCTGCCGGGCGGCCCGGCGAACGGCCCTTCCCCGACAGCTTCCGGTCGATCGCGCTGCGGCCGCTCGACGCCGCCGCGGTCACCGCGCTCGTGGGTCGCCTGATGGAGGCCGAGGGCGACGACTTCGACGATGTCGGCGCCGAGCTCGCCCGTCGGACCGGCGGCAACGCATTCTTCGTCGTGGCGACCGTGCGTCACCTCCTCGATCGGGGGGCGTTGCGTCGCACTGATGGGGTCTGGGCACTCAGCGGCGATGCGGGTGTACCGCCGACCGTGGAGGTCGCCGTCGCCCAGCGGCTCGATGTGCTGTCTCTCGCGGCGCGCCGAGTCGTCGACCATGTCGCTGTGGCCGCCGACCCCGTCGACCGGGCGCTGATCGAAACGGTCCTCGGCCCGGCCGCCGGTCGAGGAATCGAGGAAGCCGTGCAGGAACGGGTGCTCGTCGAGCAGGGCCCGCTGCTGCGCACGGTCCACGATCTGCTCGGCGAGGCGACCCGGCTCATGCTCTCGGACGCCCGCGCGATCGAGATCCACGACCGACTTGCCGCGGCGTACGCGGCCGGGCCCGACCCCGACCTCGGACGGGTGGCCCGACACCGCTTCGCCGCCCGCCGCTTGGACCCCGGTGCCGCGGTCGAAGCGCTCGAACGAGCCGCCGAGGGTGCCCGTGAGGCGGTCGCACCCGAGTTCGCCGCCGATCATCTCGCCAAAGCGCGCCAGATCGTCGATGCCCCCGGATCGCGCCATGGCATCCGGCTGGCGATCGAGGAGGGCTCGGCGCGCCGCGAGGCCGGCGACCCGCTCCATGTCGACCTCCTGCGCGAGGCCGCGTTCACCGCACATCGAGAGGGTCATGCGGATCTCACCGCGGATGCCCTCATCGAGCTCGGCGACGTCGGACGGCTGACCGGCCCGGGTGGCGCCGACGCGGACGTCACCGAGCTCGTGACCCAGCTGATCGACAGCCTCGACGACCCGCATCGCGAGGCGCGGGTGCGCGCCACCGCGTCGGTGTGGTTCGCCATGGGGCCGCATTGGGAACGGGCCCACGAGCTGTG
>BQJV01000295.1 GCA_021604885.1 Acidimicrobiales bacterium | reverse complement strand
CGGCTACAAGGGCTCCGGCATCGGCCGCCAGTGCGGCATCGAGGGCCTCGAGATCTTCACCGAGACCAAAACCGTCGGCTGGCCCGCCTGAGGGACCCCGACCCACCGACCCACCCGAGCAATCTATGGTCACGAAAGGGTCGACATCTGGGGCCTTTGCCTGACCCTTTCGTGACCAGAGATTCCCAGGGGGCTGGGAGAAGGAGGCGTGCGATGACGAAGCCACTCGAGGGGATTCGGGTCGTCGAACTGGCGAGCTGGATGTTCGTGCCGTCGGCCGGTTCGGTTCTGGCGGACTGGGGCGCGGACGTGTTGAAGGTCGAACCGCCGGACGGCGGTGATCCCCAGCGCGGGCTGATCACGAGTGGCCTCGTGCCGGGAGGCCCCGGCGGCGTGAACTTCATGATCGAGCAACCGAATCGCTCGAAGCGCAGCCTCGCCATCAACCTCACCAACGAGGACGGGCGCGAGGCGTTCATGAAGCTGATCAAAACGGCGGACGTCTTCCTCACCAACTACCTGCCCCACGTCCGCGAGAAGCTCGGTGTGGACACCGACGACATCCGGGCGCGGAACAAGAACATCATCATCGCCCGCGGATCCGGGCAGGGTCCGCAGGGCCCGGATGCGCCGAAGGGCGGCTACGACGGCGCGTCGTTCTGGGCCCGCGGCGGCATGGGAGCGGTGTTCCCGCCTGGCGAGGACGGATGGCCGGCCGGCCAGGCATCACCGGCCTTCGGCGATGTGATGGGCGGCCTGTCGGTCGCCGGCGCGATCGCCGCCGCGCTCGTGAAGCGCGAGCGCACCGGCGAGGGAAGCATCGTCGACGTCTCGCTGCTCGCCACCGCGATGTGGCAGATCTCGCCGCTCGTCGTCGCGTCGAAGTTGTTCGGCATGAGTTCGCTGCCCCGGGGCGACCGCCGCATGTCGCCCAACCCGGGTGTCGGCGTCTACCGCACAAAGGACGAGCGCTTCATCAGCCTCATCCTCCTGCAGAGCGACAAACACTGGGAGGACTTCGCGGTCCGGCTCGAGCGGCCGATCCTGGTGGACGACGAACGCTTCAACCACTCGTCCGTGCGCGCCCAGAACGGCCCGGAGTGCATCGACATCCTCGATGAGGCCTTCGCGGAGCGGACGCTCGACGAATGGAAGGAACGGCTGGAGACGTTCGACGGCGTGTGGACGCCGTTCCAGACCCTCGACGAGCTCTACAGCGACCCCCAGGTGATCGCCAACGGCTACCTCCCGTCGATGACCCACGGCTCGGGCGACGAGGTCCAACTCGTGGCGAGCCCGGCCCAGTTCGACGAGCAACCGATCGAGGTGGAGCGGGCGCCAGAACTCGGTGAACACACCGAGCTGGTCCTGAACGAACTCGGCATCGATTGGGACGAGATCAGCGCGCTGAAGGAGTCAGGGGCCATCCTGTAGCGGATGGAGGAGATCAACTCTTCGCGGCGAGCGCCGTTCGGCGCCAATCCGGTCGTCGGCGACGCGGGCCGCGCCACGCAACAACGCATCCTGTCCGCGGCCGCCGAGGTGTTCGCGTCCGAGGGCTACGCCCGCACGAGCGTCGAAGCGATCACCGACCGCGCCGGCTGCAGCCGGCCGACCTTCTACCAGTACTTCTCGGGCAAGGAGGACCTCCACCGGCGCCTCGCCGCCCGCCTGGGGAGCGAGCTCGCCGCGCTGGTCGATGACCTCCGCCCCGTCGACGCCACGCCGTCGGGGCGTGATGCCCTCGCCGTCTGGCTGACCGGCCTCACGTCCACCTACGAGCGCTATCGAGCGGTGACGGACAGCTTCTCGGCCTCCACCCGCACCGACGACCGCATGGTCCGCGGCGCCGCCACGCTCAGCGATCGCTATCGCGAAACGCTCGCCGCGGCGATCGTCGGGACGCCGGAGACGGGAGTCGACGTGACGGCAGTGGCGGCCGTCGTGAACTCGGTGGCGTTCGGCGCGTGCACCTTCCGCCAGCGCATGGGAGGCGTTCCCGCCGGACGCCTCACCGAAGCGCTCGCCGACACCGTCCACCGCTCGTTCTTCGGTCCGCTCGACGGCATCAACGTGGGCGCCCGGAAACGATCACGCATCCCGAAGCGGCCGCCCCCGCTCACCAACCAGACCCCCGACCTTCCCTCACGGCGCGGGCGACAGACCCGCGAACGGCTCCTGACTGCCGCCACCACCGCGTTCGCCACGCTCGGGTACGACGCGGTCCGCGTGGACGACATCGCCCGCGAAGCCGGCGTCTCGCACGGGAGCTTCTACCGCTACTTCGCCGACAAGGAGGCGATCTACGCCGAACATCTCCAGGCGGTCATGACGGAGGTCGTCGACCTCACGGACGAGTTGCCTACCGAGCACCCGCAGCAGTGGATGGACCGCTACTTCGAGATGTACGGACGGGCCGGCGGGATCCTCTCCAATCTCCCGGAGGCCTACGCCGCGGGGGTCCGCGGCGCGGTCGAGGCCCGCGGTGCCGGTGCGGCGGCACTCGCCCGCGCCCTCGGGCGACGTCCGTTCGGCGACACGGATGCGGACATCTACGTCGCGTTCGCGCTCCTCGATGTCGTCCCCGCGACCGCGTTTCGTCGCGGCGCGGCAGCGTCCGACAGCACGCTTCGCGCCGCGGCCCGCGTCCTCGATCGCGGCCTCTTCGGTCGGACCGGCTGATGCCCCGAGTCGAACCTCAGGACACCGAAGCCGCGACTGAGGCGGCCAGCGACTGAAGGCGTTTGCGGAATCGGGCAGTCGTCGGATCGTCGTACTTGAACCCGAGGGGAGCGAGCAGCAACAAGTCGACCGCCGCGCCGGGGTCGTCGGCGCCGGCAGACGCCAGGTGTTTGTGGAGCGCTCTGCGGATGCGTCCGTTCACGGCGTCAGAAACGGGCTTCGCATACCCGGTCTTGGCTTCCACCAGATCGTCACCGTGCTCGGTTGACCGCATCTGCTCCGTCAGGTCACCGGTCCAGCGCTGGAGGAATCCGTCGAGCTGCGCCTCCATGTCGCTCTCCGACTGCAACGCCGCGATCGCCTTCTCGGCGGCAGCCTCCAGGATGCGCTCGAGCATCGCCCGGAAGATGTCTTCCTTGTTGGCGAAGTACTGATACAGCGCCGGCCGTGACATCTCCGCGGCCTCGGCGATGTCCGCCATGGATGTGCGGGCGAACCCGTACGCCGCGAACTTCCCGAGCGCGGCGTCGAGGATCCGGTTGCGTTTCTCGTCCTCCTGCGGCCCGGCCATGACATCGAGTGTACTGATGTGACGACGGTAGACAAGCTGACACTCTCTGCCTAGAGTGTCAGAACGTCAGCGAACGGAGAACCCATGACACGCCTCGGCTACCAGATTCCGAACTTCGACTATCCGGGCGTCGCGCCGTCGGGCATCTTCGATGCCGTCGTCGCTCAGGCCAAGGCCGCCGAGGCGTCCGGCTTCGACCGCGTCTTCGTGATGGACCACTTCTACCAACTGCCGGGGATCGGCGACCCGGACGCCAACATGTTCGAGTGCTACACGCTGCTTGCCGCACTGGCGCAGCACACCCAGAAGGTGCGCCTGTCGGCCCTCGTCACCGGCAACACCTACCGCAACCCAGCCGTGCTCGCGAAGACGATCACCGCGCTCGACCATGTCTCGCACGGTCGGGCGACCCTCGGGATCGGCTCGGGTTGGTTCGAGCTCGAGCACGACTCGTTCGGCATCCCGTTCAACACATTCTCCGAGCGCTTCGAGAAGCTGGAGGAGGCACTGAACATCATCCTCCCGATGTTGCGGGGCGAGCGGCCGTCGCTCGACGGGAAGCACTACACGGTGTCCGACGCGATCAACGAGCCCCTCCCGCTGTCGAAGATTCCCATGATGATCGGCGGAAGCGGTGAGAAGAAGACGCTGCGGATGGTCGCCCAGTACGCGGACGAGTCGAATCTGACGTGCTCGGTCGAGGAGATCCCCCGCAAGCTCGAGGCACTCGACGCCCACTGCGAGCGCCTCGGTCGCGACCGTTCCGAGATCAAGGTCACCAAGCTCGTGATGATGGCGATCGGCGAGACCCACGACCAGTGTGTCGCCGACCTCAAGGCGTTCGCCGAGTTCAAGGGATGGCCGGAGAGTGTGGTGGACATGATGACGGGGATGCTGACCTACGGCGGCCCCGACGAGGTCGCCGAGCAGGTCCGCGAGATGATCGACGCGGGCCTCGACGGCGTGACGGTGAACCTCGTGAGCAACGGTCACAACCCGGAGATGGTCGAGCTGGCGGGCCGCACGCTCGACGCGGCGATCGGCTGATCAGCCGGCCGCGAACCGCTCGATCGCGTCGAGCGTGTCGAGGTCGGCCACCGCCTGTTCGGCCCGATCGACGAACGCCGCCGAGAAGGCGCGGCGACCCGCGCTGTCGGTCGGCCGCGCGACGATGGACTGACAGGACGCGACGACGGTGTAGGCGGCCTGGAGCCGATGCCAGAGCCATGCGTCGTCCGGATCGATCGACGCGGCGCCGAGCGCGGCCCGGGCGTCCAGGTACTCGTCGATCAACGCCCGCTCCGTCGCCCGTCGATCCGCCGGGGCCAGGGTCATGGCGATGAGGTAGGACACGTCGCGCATCGGTGAGCCGATGGCCATCAGCCCGAAGTCGTAGAAGCCCAGCCGGGCCGGGTCGACCCGCTCGTCGAC
>BQJV01000294.1 GCA_021604885.1 Acidimicrobiales bacterium | reverse complement strand
GCTCGGGCGCCGTGTCGCGGGGTTGCGTGAAGGCCTGGTACCAGGAAGCAGCGGACGGACCGGGTTGGCCGAGCAGCGCTACCGCCGGATCGCCAGGGTGTGTGGCGCTGAGGTGCGTGGCCAGGGCGGCGAGCGGAGCGGTGGAGTTGAGCGCGGTCGCATTCGGCGACGCGCTCGTACACCCGACCAGGAACGGACTCTGACTGCCGGGCGACCACAACACGGACCGTTCGACGAGGTCGGGGTGGTTGATGCCCGCACTGTCGAGCGTGCCGATCAGCCACGCCAACAACGCACCGAGCCGACCAACCTGGCTTACCTCACCACCGGGCTGCTCGAGCGTGCGGAGATCACCCGAAATCGACGCCGGAACCGGCACGACCAACGCACCCACCACACGCCCACCATCGACCACCACGTCATAGGGCCACGCCGCACAACGATCCAACGCCTCACGCTGCGCCTCAGGAAGCTCCGCCCGCCAACGAATCAACTCCTGCAACGCACCACCATCGAGCGAGTCACACAACTCGACATCGACACCATCAACCCGATGAAGACGAGTCCGCCCCGAACGCGCGACCACCACCCCGAGATCACCCAAGTCATCCAATTCCCGCATTCCGCCTCAACCCCTTCCAACCCCGCAGATCATGCGGCGCCCAACCCACCCCACGCAACCCCTCGACTGCGAACCGTCGTCAGTCCGCGGCGCGATCGACTCGGAGGAGAAGGTCGTCGCTCGGCGCGGTCACCAAGGACCCGTGCGCCGCCGCGCCATCCGCGGCGAGGATCGACTCGGCGACACCACGGCCGATGCGGTCTGCGACCGCTCGGTCGTCGCGAGAGACCGGCCGGTAGGCGGCGATCGTGGACACCTGGTAGCACGCGGCGAAGGCATCCTCGACGACGGCATACGCCAGGACGGCCGGCGCGGACGGGGCGTCGAGGAGGTGTGCGCGCACATCCCACCAGGCCGGGGCGGCGTCCGCATCGGCGACGACGAGATGGACGACCGGCCGGAGCACCGACGTCCCTCGCTCGGCGAACCAACGGATGTCGTGAGGGAGCAGATCACCGAGATAGTCGAGGAGCGGCCCGAGTTCGGTGAGCTCGGCCGAGGGCGCCGGAAAGGGCGCGAGCGCGTCAGGTGAGCAGAGCGTGGCGATGACCTCGATCTCGTAGCCGGCAGTGAGAACGGCCACCCGCGATCGGCCGCCCTTGCGAGCGCCGCGCTCACACGCCCCGACCATGGCGTCCACCGCTTCCTGGGGAACGCCCGCGCCGACCACGACGTATGAGAGGTGGAGCGGGTCGACAGCCGTCACGCTCAGCCGACCTCCGGGTTGGCGGCGATCTCGTACGAGTACAGCGAGACGACGGCATCGATCCGGCTGATCGGCAGCCCCGGAGCGAAGATGTTCGGCAGCAGTTCGGCCACGAGATCGTTTTCCACGGCCCACGACAGTGCGTCCGAATAGAACGCTGTCTGATCGGTGTCGTCGAAGACGACGTCCGAGGACGGAGCCGGCGAACCGAACGCGCGCCACATCATGGTGACCCACTCGGCCCGCGTCGTAGCGTCGTCGGGCCGCAGGACGGAACCTTCGACGGCGGTGACCAGCCCGACCTCTCCCGCCCACGCCGCCGCATCGGCATAGTCCGCCGTCAACGGAACGTCGGCGAACAGAGGTTCCGACTGCGGCGCCGGCGAGCAGAAGAAGGTGTGGAGCGCGTGCATCGCCTCGCGCCGCGTCAGCACGAAATCGGCCCCGAAGATGTCGGCCGAGACCGCCTTCACGATGCCCAGCTCATCGGCCCAGCCGGCGGCATCCGGCTCTTCGGTGACGTCGATGGCTGTCGAGGGCGAGGTGGGCGCGTCATTGCAGTCCGGCGGCGGTGCCGCGGCGATCGTGAGGACGATCGAGTCGCCCGGGGTCAGCTCCTCGGACTCCGGATCGCGACGCAGCACGGTTCCCACCGCCGCGTCGCGTGACTCCTCTTCGACTGTCGTGACGGTGAAGCCCTGGTCCTCCAGAAGCGCGGTGGCTTCCTCGACCGACAGACCGATGGTCTCCGCGACCGCGACCGGCGCAAGCGTGGTCGTGGGTGCCGCCGTCGTCGTGGTCGTGGTGGTGGTGGTCGTTGTGGTCGAAGCGGTGGTCGATGGCACGTCGGTCGGTGTGACATCGTCCGGCGCGCCGGACGTGCCATCCGAGTCCTCGCCCGAGAGCATCAACCAGAGGCCACCCGCGAGCGCAACGGCAGCGATCAGAACCACGAGCGGGACGAGCGAGCGACGCCGCGGTTCGTCCTCTGCGGGCTCCGGCGGCTCGGCGTCAACCGGCTCGTCCGGCACGGGCAAATCGATCACGTCGAGCGGCACGGTCACCGGCTCGTCGATCACGGCGACCGGGGGCACCTCGGGCTCAGGCTCGGGCTCAGGCTCAGGCTCAGGCTCAGGCTCAGGCTCAGGCTCGGGCTCAGGCTCAGGCTCGGGCTCGGTGGCGAAGTCGGCGGGAGCGACCGCGTCCTGGGCGTCGGTCGGCGGCGTGGCCGCGGCCGGGTTGGGGGCGGTCTGCTCGGTCCAGGACTGTCCGTCCCAGTAGCGGATGATCGAGGGATCGTCCGGATCCACGAACCACGCGGCCTCCGGGACCTCGGGTTCCGCTTCGGCCGGCGGCTCCCCGGCATCCGCGACCCCCGTCGCGGGTGCCGTGTGCGTCGTCCACCCCTCGCCGTCCCAGTAGCGAATGATCGTCGGATCGTCCGGATCCTGATACCAACCTGCCGGCGTCTCGCCCATCGGCCCTCCGTCTCGGGCCGAAGGGTAGACCACGAAGTGGCGATGTTGCCCGTGTCGCCGCCATTGGAGGGGTGGTCGACGGAGACTTCGAAACGGTCGTCGCACCAACCGGATGGCAGAGTGACGCATGACAAACGGCGAAGGGCCTGCACCCGGGTGGCACCCCGACCCCGACGACGAGGGCCGCCTGCGGTGGTGGGGTGGCACTGCGTGGACCGACCACACGCACGGTCCCGCGTCCGAAGCGGCGACGCAACTCGGTCCGGAACCAGCTCCCGAGGCGAGCAAGCAGGCACCCCCACGGTCTCGGGGCCGACGGATCCCGATCGCCGTCGCCGGGGCGCTCGGTGTCATGCTCCTCGCGGTGACCGCAGTGGCGCTGTGGCCGGCGGAGACGTCCGGCCCGGACGCGAGGGAGGACGACACGGATCCGATCGATGCGGCAGGCCCGTCGGTGGGCCCGCTCGATGCCACGATCCAGGTGAAGCGGGGATCGGCCGCACTCCTGCTGCTTCCCGGGGTCGAGGGGCTCACCAGCGAGATCGAGTTCGCGGGTCCGGGCTACGCGGCCACGGTGACCCCGACGAGCGAGCATCTGGCGCTCTCGGTCGCGGTCGACGGCGACGCGGCCATCGGCGCTGAGCAGGTCGCGGTGGATCTCTGTCCGCCCGCGGCCGTCGACTGCTCCAGCACCATTCTCTTCCTCACCGTCGACATCATCTCCCCGGCGGCCGAGGACGATTCCCGCTCCGTGCTCCGACCATCGCCGCAACGCGTGGAGATCACGTCACCCGATGAGCCCGCCGTCGTGATCGACGAGCTGGTCGTCTACGGCACTCCGGGGGTGGATGCCGAGGCCGTGCACGAGGCGATTCGAGCGGTCGGGGGGACCGTCGTGGGACAGCTCCCCACCGTCGGGATCTTCCAGGCCCGTTTCGACGATCCGTCACAGCTCCCGGCCGCCGCCGAATCCTTGCGCGGCGACTCCGCGGTGGCGACGACGACCCCTCACGTACTCTCGCCGCGGAACGTGACGGTCGCCGACCCGTCTGCCTCACCGGACGACTGGGACGACGACGGCGACGACGCCACGTGGCACCATCGCCTGACCGGCGCGACCGAAGCGTGGGCCGAGGGTCACCATGCCGGGTCCGTCGACGTCGGGATCGTGGACGAGGCGGTGTTCGCGAAGCACGAGGATCTCGTCAACGTCGTGGCCACTGCGTACCCCGAAAACCACATCAGCCCCGGTTCCGTCGGCGTGGGCGAGAACTATGCCCACGGCACCCACGTCGCCGCGCTCGCGTGTGGGGAGGGCGGCAACGACAAGGGTCTCCTGGGGACCGCGTGGCGGTGCCGACTCCATACCTTTGACAAGTGGGCGGAGTTCCGTGGGATCGACGTCCCGGATGTGCCGTCGCGGGTGTACCTCCCGACCCACACGTCCACCCTCTACACCTACATGGGGATCCTCGACGTGGTCGATCGAGGAGCGTCGGTCGTCAACATCTCGCTCGCCACGAGCGCGCCCGACGACTTCTCGACGGGTTGCGCCGACACACTGACCGACGCCAACAGGACGAGAGCGGCCGACGCCGCAGCCACCCAGCAGATCGGCTACGACCTGATCTTCGGAAGCCACCCCGAGGTGCTCTTCGTGATCGCCGCGGGCAACAACTGCACGACCATCGATCTCGTCGCGCCCGCCGGTGCCGCGCTGAACGACTCGTTGATGAACGTGATCACCGTCGGATCGGTGGACGCCGACCGGCGCGTCTCGGCCTTCTCCAGCTATGGCGACGGCGTCACTGTGCTCGCACCCGGCGGCTTCTCGAACACCGCGGGCAACGCGGTGTGGAGCGCCGGGGCATTCCCGTG
>BQJV01000293.1 GCA_021604885.1 Acidimicrobiales bacterium | reverse complement strand
CACACGGCGGCCGATCGCCGCCTGTTCCATCGACGGCGACGCGCCGGACCGGTACTCGGCCCCCATGAACATCGTGATCACGCCCCAGCGAAGCGTGGCGAGCACCTCCCACCAGCGCAGCGTCTCCAGCGGGATGTCGCGCCCACCTGCGGCGACATAGGCCGCGACCAGCGCTTCACGGCTGCCGATGCCGCCGACCGTGCCGTCGCCACCGAAGCGCCACGCCCGCGCGCACAGCCAGCCGAGGTCCTCGGCCGGGTCGCCGCGGTGAGCGAGCTCCCAGTCGAGCACGGCGGTGAGGCCGTCCGCGCCGACGAGCAGGTTTCCCATCCGGAAGTCCCCGTGGACGACGGTCGGCGCGCCCATGTCGGGGCGGTGCTCGTCGAGCCAGCGAAACGCCAGCTCGAAGACCGGGTGCGGATCACCGATCAGGTCGAACGTGGACCGCTGCGCCTCCACCGGATCCTCGAGCAGCGCCAGGAACCCGGCGACGGGCGACGGGTCGAGCGCATGGATCGCCGCGAGCTCACGTCCGCAGTCGGCGACGAACGTCTCCCGCGCCGCTGAGAACTCGTCGTCGCGCAGGACCTTGCGGGCGATCGACTCCCCCTCCACGCGCTCGGAGATCGTGAAGCTCGGCCCGATCGGATGATCGCCGCTCGACGACGACCGCACCACCTCGGGCACCGTCACTCCCCCGGCACGCGCGTGGCGCAGCAACGCCGGCTCGTCGATCGGGTCGGTGAGCCCGCCGCTGCGATTGCGCTGAAGGATCAGCGGGCGGCCGCCGACGGAGAAGGACCACGTCTCGCGGCTCGCGCCGGCCGACAGGCGTTGGAGGTCGGTGATCGCACCGCCCAGCTCCTCGGCGAGCTGCTCCTCGAGGCTCACGACGGGACGTCGGCCCCGATCGGCCGACCGTCGACGACCTGATCGAGGTACTCGCTCATGCCCATGCCCTTGCGGCCGTTGCACTCGTAGCGGGTCATCGCCTCGGTGATCCGGGTGTGGAGTTGCTCGCCATCGGGAGTCGTGCGCCGGTTGCGCAGCGGGATCATCGAGATGACGTCGCCGGTGACCTCGTACTCCTTGTGGTCGGTCTTCGCCCAGCACGTCATCGACGTCTGATAGTGGTTCTCGTCCCACTCCGACTCGATCGTGCAGTCGCGGATGTGGTGGTACTCGCCGTCCTCCAGCACCATGCCCGAGCGTCGGGTCTTCCCGTCGTTGTCGGTGATCGACAGCATCATCGCGAAGTCGGGCCCGAAGATCATCGGGAGCCAGCGGTACCAGCTCACGGCCTGCCAGTAGCGGGGCCCCCAGGACTTGTCGCGCAGGCCAAGGCCGTCCATCTCGATGATCTCGTCGCCGACCTGGATTGTGCCGGTGACCGCGGTGTGCTGCTCGTAGTGGGCCTTGGCGAAGCTCTTCTCCGAGTCGGTCTCGATCGGCGATCCGTCCTCGTACTGCGGGAGCCCGCCGTACATCGGGGAGACGCCGCGCACGTCGAGACGCACCTCGCACTCCACGAACGGGTTGTTCTTGAACGCCTCGCGCGGGTTCGCCATCTGCCCGGGCTCGTCGAGCAGGCAGACCTTGCCGTCATAGTTGATCTTCAGGTGCTCGAACGGGGTGACGACCGCGATCTCGAGGCCGCCGGCCTTCATCTCGTTGTTGCTCGTGATCTCGGGGCGGCCGTAGAGGAACGCGACCCGCCCGCCGGGCAGATAGATGCAGACGGTCATCTCCGCGTAGCCCTCGTTCACCCGGTTGCCGATGCGGAACCAGGCGCCGACCTCACGCTCGAGATCGAAGCCGTTGAGATACATCGACTCGTTGTAGTTGGGCACCGGATCGGGCTCGTGGGTGTATTCGTCCTCAGGCTCGAGGACGGTGATGATCTTGCGGTCGGCCATGAGCGGACCCTACTTCTCGGTCGCCGCGGCCTCCCCATTCCCGTGTTCCTAGACTGCCCGCATGCTGGACACGCTGGATGAGGACTGGTCCGTGGGGCTCGCGGTGGTCGCCCATCCGGACGACATGGAGTACGGAGCGGCCGCCGCGGTGGCACGGTGGACCGACCAGGGCAAGACGATCGTCTACTGCCTCGTCACCAAAGGGGAGGCCGGTATCGCCGGGATGGCGCCCGAGGTGGTCGGCCCGTTGCGCATGGCCGAACAGCACGCCTCGTGCGATGTGGTCGGCGTCACCGACGTCCGCTTCCTCGACCACCCGGACGGACTCGTGGAGGAGTCGCCCGCGCTCCGACGCGACCTCGCCGCAGTGATCCGCGATGTGCAGCCCGAGGTGATCCTGTCGATCAACCATCGCGACTCGTGGGGCGGACCGTCGTGGAACCATGTCGACCATCGCGCCGTGGGCCGAGCCCTTCTCGACGCCGCTCGGGATGCCGGCAACGAATGGATCTTCCCCGATGCCGGTCCGGCCTGGGACGGCGTGCGCTTCGTCGCTTTCGGGGGGTCGCCGCAATCGACGCATGCGGTCGACGTCACGAACACGATCGACCGCGGGATCGCGTCGCTCGAGTGCCATCGCACCTATCTCGACGCGCTCGCCGACCCGACCGACCCGGAGTCGTTCCTGCGCGGCAACGCCGAGGCGGCGGCCGGCGACACGCCGTTCGACCTCGCCGCGACGTTCGAGATCGTCTTCGTCTGACCAGCGCCCCGGGCGGGGCTCAGTCCTGTTCCGCGCCCTTGGCGAACACCGCTCGCAGGTCCTCGAGGCCACCGGGCAGCTCGATCGGCGGATCGGGCAACTGCACCGCGCCGCGCTCGGCGAGCCACTCGTGGATCGACTTGTCGTCGTCCGACCACGACCGCGGGTCGCCCATCATCACCTCGTACAGCTCGCATCCCTCGGGGCCCGCGACGAACGGTCCGAACGACGCGCCGAGCGGCAGCTCGATGTGGCCGCCCACGCCGAGCGTGATGTCCTGACAGGTCAGCTCGCCCTTGAGCACCGTGAGCGTGTGGGGCGAGTAGTGCCCGTGGTGGCGAACGATCATCCCCGGATCCCAGCGGGCAAAGAGTGCGAGATAGAGCGGCTCGACGGAGAACCCCACCCACTTCTCCCACACATGCGACTCGCTCCCATCGGCGTTGCGCTGGCTGCGAACGGGGATGAACGGGATGCCGTCGTCCTCGGCGTTGACGTCGGTGAACTTCGGCTCGAGGCCTTCGATACGCGGGGTGGACATGAGGGTGTGTCTAGCGTGCGGGACCAAGGTCAGCCAGACTCGGGACGATGATTTCCGACATCGACGATGTCTTCCCCGGACGAGTCGGCAGCGCCTATTTCAACACCGCCTCACAGGCGCTCGGCAACGCACCCGGAGCGGCCGCGCTGCGACGCGCAACCGACGAGTGGCTCGCCGGTCGGTTCGACTGGGGCAACGCGGAGAGCGTCGGAGGAGACCTTCGCGGACTGTGCGCCGATCTGTTGCACGTCTCGTCCGACGACATCGCGTTCGTGACGGGCGTATCGGGGGCGGCATCGACCGTCGCCTCCCAGTTGCCCGCGGCACCACCGGCGGCCAACGTCGTCCTGCCGGCGCGCGACTTCAGCTCCAACATGCTGGCGTGGCTCGCGCTCGAGCGGCAGGGCTACGAGATCCGCATGGTGGATGCCGCCGACGGCGACCTCGGTATCGACATCTTCGCGGCAGCGGTCGACGCCGACACGGCGCTGATCGCCACGTCGCTCGTGCAGTCGGCGACGGGATACCGAGTGCCCGTCGACGAGCTGAAGACTCTCGCAGCCGATCACGGGGCATGGCTCGTCCTGGATGCCTCGCAGGCGTTCGGCTGCGTCGAGATCGACGTCTCCGGCATCACGGCCCTGTACAGCTGCAGCCACAAGTGGATGTGCGGCATCCGGGGCATGGGGTACCTCTATGCCGATCCCGACGTCCACGAGTCGTTCCGGGCGCTGACACCGGGCTGGAAGTCGACACAGGAGCCGATGCAGAGCTTCTACGGCCCCGATCTCGAACTGGCGCGGTCGGCGGCGAGACTCGACGCGTCGACGCCCTGGTTCGACCCGCTCGTGAACATCGAGGGAATGCGCATCATCGCCAGCGCCGGCATCGGGAACATCGCCCGGCACAACATGTCGCTCGTCGATCGCCTGGCCTCTGCTGGGTTGGATGTCGCCTTCCGCCCGGAGTGCCGTTCACCGATCGTCTCCGTCGACATCCCTGACGCCGAAAGCCGACTCGCCCGCCTGGAGGACGCGGGCGTGGCGGCGTCCGTGCGCGACGGGCGGCTTCGTGTGTCGTTTCATCTGTACAACGACGAGGACGACGTCGACCTCCTGATCAGCCTGCTCCGCTGATCGCCGCCGCGATCGCGCAATCGTTTCAGGAGTCCCCGTCGCCGGCGCGGCGTCCGTGCTCGATGACGAGCTCGGTCAACTGCGACGCCCGGAAGTGTTTCACGGGCGCGTCCGGATGCGTCAGGACCACCCGCTGCTCGACGGCCACACCGCTGTCGCCACCGAGACCGAAATGGTCGACGACGGCGTTCGCGCCGCCGATCAGTGCGTCCACGAGCACCGGCCGCTCGCGTTCGAGGCGGCTCGGCAGACGGACGGACTCCGGCACATGGACGATGTCGAACCGGGGCTGACCGCGGCCCGACATCCAGTCGATCGGCGTGGACCGGCCCTCGCTGACCGCTCGCAGATTCCAGGCCTCACGAGACGAACGGACCGG
>BQJV01000292.1 GCA_021604885.1 Acidimicrobiales bacterium | reverse complement strand
GCGCGATCGCGCACCTCCGCGAATCGGTGCCGTGCGACGGGGTGTGGATCGTCGGGTTCGGCACGGGCGGGGCGCTCGCGATCGCCGCGGCCGCAGCCGACCCGGACATCAACGGCGTGGCCGCGATCGGCTCACCGGCCGACTTCAAGGACTGGGCCCGCAGTCCCCGCAAGCTGCTCGTGCTCGCGCGTGACATGGGCGTGATCCGTGACGAGGGCTTCCCGCGTTCGATGGACGACTGGGCGGGCGAACTGGGTGAGATCAGTGCGACACGGGGCGCCGAACGGCTCGCACCCCGGAGCCTCATGCTGGTGCACGGTTCCGACGACGAGGTCGTGCCGGCGCTCGACGCCCGTGTGGTCGCCGATGCGCACGGCGACGCGGAGTTGCGCATCATCGCCGGTGGCGGACACCACCTTCGCCACGACCCGCGGGCGATCGCGGTGTTGGGTGGCTGGCTCGACCGCCAGCGCAACGCACTGCTCGGGGTCGCCTGATCGATCAGTCGGCCTTGGTCTTTCCGGCTTCTTTCATCGCGCGACGTTTCGCCCGGAGCGCGGCGAGCGCGTCGGTCGAGTCGAGATCGGCGACCGATCGGAGCTCACCGTCGGCGAAGACGCCGGCGACCTCCTCCCAGCCGTCGGGACGGCGACCGAATCGCTTCGCGAGTACGGCTGTGAAGATCTTCACCTTCTCGGGTCCGAACCCGGGGACCGAACGGAGCCGGGCCTCGAGTCGGTCGGCGCGCCGCACCCGACGCCAGATCGCGCCGGCATCGCCGTCGTAGGTGTCGACGACATGCCGACACACTTCCTGGATGCGCCCGCCCATCGCTGCGGGGAAGCGGTGCAGCGCCGGCTTGGTCCGCGCGATCGCCGCGAACTCCTCCGGGTCCATGTCGGCGATCGTGGCGGCGTCGAGCCCGCCGCACAGTCGTTCCGCGAGTCGTGCCGGCCCCATGAACGCGAGTTCGATTGCGATCTGCTGGTCGAGCAGCATCGCGATCATGAGCGCCAGCGGGTCGCTGTTGACCAGGTGATCGGCCGTCGGGTCGCCGGTGACCACGAGGGTTCCCGGCATCGTCAGCTCCCGGTGTCGGGGTGCGCCGGGTCCGGCCGGTACGGGTCGATGTCGTAGGTTCGGATCGCGGCAGCGACCTCGGACTTGTCGATCACGCCGTCATCGGCCAGGGCCGACAGCACGCTGATGACCAGGTGGAACGCATCGACCTCGAAGAACCGGCGGAGATTCTCGCGGGTGTCCGACCGGCCGAACCCGTCGGTGCCCAGCACATGCATCGTGCGAGGCGTCCACTTGCTCACCTGGCCGGGGACGAGCCCCATCCAGTCCGACACCGCCACGATCGGGCCCTGGCTGGCTTCGAGGAGCCGGGTGACCCGCGGGACGTCCGGCGTCGACTCGGGTTGCAGTCGATTGCGACGTTCGATGTCGAGCGCATCCGTGCGGAGTCGCTTGTAGGACGTGGCGCTCCACAGCTCGGCGGACACGTCGTGGAACTCGGCGAGGATCCGTTGCGCTTCGCGCGCCGCGATGTTGGCCGGACCCGAGAAGAGGATCGTGGCCCGATGGGTCTTGCCATCGGGGCCGTCGTCCCACTTGTAGAGACCGCCGGTGATGTCACGGTCTTCGACATGGTCGGGGCGAGGCGGTTGCTCATAGTTCTCGTTGTAGATCGCGAGGTAGTAGAAGACGTCCTCGCCGTCGCTCGCGCTGCCGTCCGGATACATGCGGTGCAGGCCGTCGCGCACGATCGTGCTGAGTTCGTAGGCGAACGCTGGATCGTAGGCCTCGCACGCCGGCACCGTCGCGGCGAGCAGCATGCTGTGGCCGTCCTGATGCTGGAGCCCCTCGCCCATGAGCGTGGTGCGGCCGGCGGTCGCACCCATCAGGAAGCCACGCGTGCGTGCGTCGGCCGCGAGCCAGAAGGAGTCACCGACCCGCTGGAAGCCGAACATCGAATAGAAGGTGTAGAACGGCACCATCGGCACGCCATTGTTGGCGTAGGCCGTGCCCGCGGCGATCCAGGAGGCCGCCGAGCCGCACTCGGTGATGCCCTCTTCGAGGATCTGGCCGTCCTCGCTCTCCGTGTAGGACAACAGGAGATCGTGGTCGACCGGCTCGTAGAGCTGACCCATCGGTGCGTAGATGCCGAACTCCCGGAACAGGGAGTCCATGCCGAAGGTGCGGGCCTCGTCCGGCACGATCGGCACCACCCGGTCGCCGAAGGCCTCGTCGCGCAGGAGGTCCCGCAGCAGGGCCGTGAACGCCATCGTGGTCGACACCTCGCGGCCGGACGATCCCTTCTGCAGGTCGAGAAACGGCGACTCGCCGGGAAGTCGGAGTGCACGCCGGTCGCGGACGATGCGGCTCGGGAGGGGGCCGTCGAGGGCGCGGCGCCGATCCATGAGGTACTCACGCTCGGCCGAGTCGGGTGACGGGCGGTAGTAGGGCGGGATGCCGTCGGCGAGGGACTCCTCGGGAATTTCGTCCTCCATGTGCAGGCGTGCGCGGAGATCGAGGAGCTGCGTGCCGGTCATCTTCTTGATCTGGTGGGTGGCGTTGCGGCCCTCGAATCCCTCGCCGAGGGTCCAACCCTTGATCGTCTTGGCGAGGATGACGGTCGGCTGATCCGTGGTCTCCGCAGCGGCCTTGAAGGCGGCGTAGACCTTCTGGTAGTCGTGCCCGCCGCGGGGAAGGTCACGCAGCTCGTCGTCGGTGAGGTGCTCGACGAGCTTGCGGAGCCGCGGGTCGGGTCCGAAGAAGTGCTCACGGATGTAGGCGCCGGTCTCCGTCGCGGCCCGCTGATACTCGCCGTCGACGGTTTCGCTCATCTTGTTGAGGAGGACGCCGTCCACGTCACGATGGAGCAGCTCGTCCCACTTGCCGCCCCAGATGACCTTGATGACGTTCCAGCCGGCGCCGCGGAAGACGCCCTCGAGCTCCTGGATGATCTTCCCGTTGCCCCGGACAGGGCCGTCGAGCCGCTGGAGGTTGCAGTTGATGATCCACTTGAGGTTGCCGAGCCCGGACCGGCCAGCCAGCGAGATCGCGCCGAGCGTCTCCGGTTCGTCGCACTCGCCGTCGCCGAGGAAGCTCCACACGTTGCTCTCGGAGGTGTCGTCGATGCGACGCTGGTGGAGGTATTTGTTGAACCGGGCCTGGTAGATCGAGTTGATCGGGCCGAGCCCCATGGAGACCGTCGGGTACTCCCAGAAGTCCGGCATCAGGCGCGGGTGCGGATAGCTCGAGAGCCCACCGCCACCGACCTCGGTGCGGAAGCGGTCGAGTTGGCCCTCGTTGAGGCGTCCCTCGAGGTAGGCGCGCGCATAGATGCCGGGCGCGGCGTGGCCCTGGAAGTAGACGTGGTCGCCGGGGAGCCCGTCCTCCTTGCCCTTGAAGAAGTGGTTGAATCCCACCTCGTAGAGCGCCGCGCTGGAGGCGAAGGTGGACAGGTGGCCGCCGATGCCGTCCGCGGCCTTGTTCGCCCGGATGACCATCGCCGCGGCGTTCCAACGGATGAACGCCCGGATGCGCCGCTCGATCAGCTCGTCGCCGGGGAAGAACGGCTGCTCCTCGGCCGGGATGGTGTTGATGTAGGGCGTGCTGGTCGTGGGGGGCACGCCGAGCTGGAGCTCGTTGGCGCGCTGCAGAAGCCGGGCGACGAGGTAGCGCGCTCGCGCCTGACCCTGCGCCCCGTGGACGGCGTCGAGTGAATCGATCCACTCTTTGGTCTCACCCGGATCGATGTCGGGAAGCTGCCGGCTGAAGTGGTCTGCTGCCATATCTCGCAATCATGGCAGGATCTCGGGTCATGGACGTCTACACCGACGGTGCGTGTCGCGGAAACCCCGGCCCGGGGGGCTGGGGGTGGGTCGTGCCCGATGGTCCGTGGGCGAACGGTGCGGACCCCGACACCACGAATCAACGCATGGAACTCATGGCGGTGCTCGACGCGCTGCGCACTCTTGAGGGCCCGGTCGAGGTCGTCTCGGACTCCACCTATGTCGTGAACTGCTTCAACGACGGATGGTGGAAGGGTTGGATCAAGCGGGGTTGGAAGAACTCGAAGAAGGAGCCGGTCGCGAACCGCGACATCTGGGAGCCGTTGATCGACCTGTACCGGTCGCGCGACGACGAGATCACCTTTCGCTGGGTCAAGGGCCACGCCGGCAACGAATGGAACGACATCGCCGACCGACTCGCGGTCGAGGCGTCGCACACACAGGTCGGTCGCAGCGGGACGGGGATCCCGGACGACCTCGGTCCGCCGGACGAGCTCACGATCGCCGCGCCGGCGGCTGCGGACGCGAACGGCCGGTTCGGCGCGACATGGCGGCCGACGGGGCGAGCGGTCGTGGTGCTCGGCCTCCAGCCGCCGGGCCTCGGGGGCTACGACGACAACCCGACGGCGGACGATGCCCGACGACAGCTCGCGGAGATCCTCGCCGCGAAGCGCGATCTCGATCCCGGGCTCGTGGTGCTGTCCGGGCTCCGCCTCGGCGCGGAGACGATCGGGGCCGAGGCCGCACGCGAGGTGGGCGTGCCGTACGTCGCGGTCCTCCCGTATCCGGACCCGGACGAGCGCTGGCCATCGGCGTCGCGGCGTCGCTTCGCCGACCTCGTCGAGGGGGCAGTCGCGGTGGTGCAGCTGGAACGCAAGGTGCCGGACACGACCCAACGCGCCGGTCAAGCGCTCGACCGTCGCAACGGCTGGCTGCGCAAGGTC